>SLJN01000084.1 GCA_007135115.1 Balneolales bacterium | reverse complement strand
TTATTCAATGGTATAGGCATAAGATAATAATATTACTATTAGTAATACACCATTGACAACATAAAGTTGTAAAATTCTATTTTAAATGAGTTGTGCAACAGACACGGCAGTCGGACAAGTTTCACGCGGATTTTATGTGGGATAATTCAACTATATAGCCAAGGTTTTTTCTGGTTAATAATGGAAGAAATTTTCAATCTTAAATTTTCAATTGAATTGATTTACCTGACACCCCAACAATAGTGCACCGGTACGGGGGGATTAGGAGCTTCTATCGACGACCGGGTTTCAGCCGAATGCAGTGGGATTATATCTGCTCAAACGCCTGTGCCAAATCCGCCATTAAATCCTGCGGATTTTCTACGCCGATCGACAGGCGAATCATCTTATCGGAAAACCCATAAGCTCGTTGATCCTCCGGAGCAACATCGGCATGTGTCATGGTTGCCGGGTGCTCAGCGAGGGACTCCGTACTTCCTAGGCTCACAGCGAGTTTAAATAACCGCAATGAGTTTAAAAATTTGAACGCTGCTTTTTCACCCCCGATGATATCGAATGAAATCATCGATCCCGGAGCTGAACACTGCTTGCGGAACACTTTGTATTCCGGATCTTTTTCTTCTAAATGACCGGGATAGTAAACTTTCTCAACCTGGGGGTGTTCCTCAAGAAAATCTGCTACATACCGGGCATTTTTCATCTGAGAAGTCATTCGCAGCTTCAATGTTTCCAGACTGCGCAAGAGCAACCATCCACTCCAGGGACCACCCATATTTCCCATGAAGGTTCGCAGCGTTTTTATTCGTTTGATCAAATCGGCAGAGCCGGTTGTAGCACCGGCAATTACATCGCTATGGCCACCAATGAATTTGGTTGCCGAGTAGATATTCAGGTCAGCCCCGTGTTTAAGTGGATTTTGCCACAGCGGTCCCATAAATGTGTTGTCAACAACGGTATAGACGGGCTTTTCCTCTGTGCTGTAGGTTTTAGCTACGGCACTGCACATTTCAATATCGACAATGGCATTGGTTGGATTAGCCGGCGTTTCGAGGTAGACCATCGCCAGCTTGTCTTTCAGATCATTTTCCCGGATGATTTTTTCGATGGCATCCCGATCGCCGGGTGCATTAAACCCGTAAGTTTCAATGCCGAATTTGGGTAGGACAAAGCTCATAAAATAGTCGGTACCCCCATATACCGGAGCGCTGTGAATTACCGCCTGACCGGGCTTCAAAAGCTCAAACATCGTCGTGCTGATTGCGGCCATTCCGCTTTCAAATACCGAGCAGGCTTCAGCTTCATCCCACAGGGATAAGCGATCTTCCAGAATCTCAAGATCCGGATTGTTGAGCCGGCTGTAAATCATCCCCAACTCCTCAGTGGGCTCTTTCTCTCTCAATCCGTAAGCTACCTCGAAAAATGCTTTGCCTTCTTCGGCGCTTTCGAATACAAAGGTTGAGGTTTGAAAAATCGGACATTTCAACGCTCCCTCAGATAAATTCGGATCATAGCCGTAGGACATCATCAGGCTTTCGGGAGCTAATTTTCGATCTTTTATATGTGTTTTTTTGTAGTCATCTCGTTTCGTCATGGCGGGATAGATTTAAAATATTTTTGTACATCCTATTCAATTTTTCGAAGGTTTTGCAAAGCCTTCTTAACCTAAGATAAGACGACCAACCTCCGGTACCAACCTAAAAGCATTTTGAAGATTTTTAATAAATCAACCCTGCCGACTACTTGCCGACCCGGAAGCTTCATGAATCAATGATGCCGCTGATTTAGCCAAATCTTCAACCATCGTTTTAATTTCATCGCCGCGCCGTGTACTCTCATTTACCCGCTCCACCATATTTGAGGTCGTATTAGATTGATCCTTAACGGCACCGGAAATGTCCTTCTGTTTGGCGTTCACATTATTAATGACATACTCCAAATCTCCAATTTTATCGGTAATCGCCCCGATTTCTTCCTGTACATTATTGATAGTTTCTTCAATCTGGTTGGTATTTTCTGATGTCTTGTGGGCGAGATTTTTAATTTCATCGGCCACTATGCTAAATCCTGAACCGGCCTGACCAGCTCGAACGGCTTCAACACTGGCATTTAATGCAAGCAAATTTACCTGGGTTGCCACCGAATTAATGACATCAACCACCTTGCCGATTTCTTCACTTCTTTCTCTGAGGTTTACTATGTGCGCCTCCGTTTCCCTGGTAATTTGATGCGCACGCTCGGATATCTGATCAGCTTCCGAAACATTTTCTTCGACCTTGTGAATTGAATCATTAAACTGCTGGATATCCTTGTTCACATCGTTGAGATTCGTGCTTACTTCATGTGTGAAGGAATTGACATGCTGGGCTTTGTCGTTGGTAAAATTAGCTGTCTCTAGCAACTGTTCCCGGGTATTTTCGAGTTTTTTGACCGTTGTATTCAGCGTTTCATCAACCAGGTTAAATGCCCGATCCCGATTACTCTGAAAAAAATATGCAAGCACCATCACGGTAGTCATCGAACCCAGGAAACTTATCAATGTTTGAGCGCTGTCTACTTCGTCGCCAATTACATCCGGAAATGTATGATCTGCTGATTCAAGTAAAAACATTACAACAAATGTGGTACCTACCGCCCCGGACCAGAAAAATCCGCTGCCCTTACTTAAGACCATAAAGGCAAGCACTATGAGCGATGCAAACCATACATTAGCATGAGCCTGAATTCCCCCCATACTATAAACCACAACCAATAGGGCAGCAAAAAGCATCAAAGCCGATAAATTCCCTGAAATCGCAATAGATTTATAACGCTTTAGCAGATAAAGATTGACAAGATTTATAACTGCAGCTCCTAATATACTAAAGCCTCCAATGGGATAGTCATAAAGCCTTACGTAAATAAACACATAAAAGATACCTAACATTAAAAATATTCCGGAAAGAACTACTAAAAATCGTGCTTTAAAGTATTCCTGATGACTTTCGAAATCCGATTCTTTAACAATAGAAGAAATAAGTTTCATATCTCACATCCATATTCTAAATAAAAAAATTACCATGTTTTAATTTATAGCAACCGACTATGAACGTGAAATTTGCTACAGAAATTCCAATCCAGGTTTCGCAAATCCTGATCTGTGGAACAAATTCACTCTGCACCCTTCATTTATCGGTTGAGTTTGAGATGATATCTTTATTCAGAACTGTTCGTATATAAACCAACCTTTTCGAGACCTTCACAAATTCGCCCCCATCATAGTTAGTTTTCCGAGACGTAATCACCAAAGAACAATTAAAAATTTTCAGTTCCCGGCCTAAAGGAATCTCATTAAATTTCAGGAATCACCAACTTGATTCTTCAATTCTATTGATTCCGATGCGTTTCCTTATCGAGCCTGATTACGAAAATATTTTTTACCAACATCTACTTTCCAAATGCAAGTCAACCGATTCCAATTAACGCTTTACATGGGTTTTCCCTTTCTGGCTTCTTTTGCATCCATCGTGATGATCATGCAATATATCACATGGCTGGGTGGAATTGGCAGTGATCACCCCTACTCCGACGCCAATATCTATTTCGAGATGGCGAAAAATCTGGAGTTTTTCGGGGAAACCCATATCACTCACCGGGTTTTACTAACCGGTATTATCGGTCTCATAGGGCAACTCGTAAATGCCGGAGGATCTGAGGCCTATGGTATTATCTACGGTGCTATTAACTTCTGTTTATTCATAGCCGGCGCCGGACTGATGTTTCGCATATCACTATTAAACCAACGAGCGTCTGCCTTTCAGATCGTTTTACCCGCATTCATTATCGCCTTAACCCCGGCATTTATCCGTGGTGCCTTCTTCCCGATGCTGGAAGCGGGCGCTTTCCTGGCGGTAGCAGCTATTCTTTACGCATTGGTATTCAGAAAACTCTGGTTGCTATATCTGGTGGTTATAGCTGCTGTCTTCATTAAGGAAATGACTCTGCTCACCGTACTTGCCGTTCCTCTGGTGAATTATCTGCGGGATGACAACTGGAATCAGGCCTACTTGCCATTCGTAGCTGCCGCAGGAATGTATGTTATAGCAGCCCTCTTGTTTGCCCCGTCACTGAGCGGTAACTATATCTTTTCACCGGCGTCATGGTTTGCTGACTGGCAAAACAGTATATCCGGGCTGGGCTTCGATGCCTTTCGATACCTTCTTTCGGCATTTGGACTCGCATTGATTTATTTCGTGTATAAGTTGTATGCGAACGGTCCACAAAAAATTTACCTGGGTACATTGGCCATTTTCGCAGTTCTGTTTGTGGTATTTATGCTGTTTACTCCATCTAATACCCCACGGTTAATGTTCATGGCCTTACCGTTTTTAGTATTTTTCACTTACACGGATGCTCAATTTCGTGAGGTGTTCAAGTGGGTATTAGACCCCTCAAGCATTCCGGTGGAAAATAAGCCAAAAGATGATGAGGTCAGCCGCACCGGTAAACTGGGCGGCTATACTGAAATCAGCCTGAATTAACTATCATGGACTTACAATTAGAAAATCGGCTTTTCATTGTATGCGGAGCTTCCAGTGGCTTCGGCCGGGCGATCTCTGAAACGCTTCTCAACGAGGGTGCCCGGATAATTGCAGTAGCCCGTAGTGAAGAAAACTTAGAATCGCTACAGCGTGTATCTCCAGAAAAATGTTCCATCGTTAGTGGTGATCTCAATGAGTCCGCAACCACCGATGCCATTTTACAGTCTGTGGGCACGAACCAACCTACCGGTTTGGTGCTTAATTCGGGCGGACCACCACCGGGGCTGGCTGAAACGACCACTGCCGAAGAGTGGGATCAGGCCTATCAGAAGGTATTCCGGTGGAAAACCGAGTTAACCCGACAGATACTCCCGCTGATGAAGAAACACCGGTACGGCAGAGTTTTATTTATTGAAAGTCAGTCCGTTAAGCAGCCCATTGCCAACCTTGCGCAAAGTAATGCCATGAGAGCGGCTGTGGCCGGGTATGCCAAGACGCTTTCCCAAGAAGTTGCCCCGGATGGAATCACGATTAATCTTCTGGCACCGGGCTCTCATAATACCCCGGCAATTGAACGGGTGATCAAATCACGTCAGGAGCGCTGGGGTGTTAGCTACGAAGATGCCAGGGCCAGAATGGAATCCAATGTTCCGGTCGGACGATTTGGTGAGGCTGACGAATTGGCCTCACTCGCCGCCTGGCTGTTATCCGAACACAGCGGGTATGTAACCGGACAGGTTATCAGCCACGATGGAGGCAACATCAACGGTTTATTTGGGTAAGTACTTTTTGAATTTACTAATTCCCGTTGCAACCGTACTTATTGAATGAGTAGCCCTAAATCAAAAGTGAACATATAAATTTTTCCCTATGCAAGTATTTCAGCAAACCCTGACCTTATCGGCTAAACCTCGCGGATACCACATTGTTACCGGTGAAATTGAAAATGGGTTGACGGATTTACCCGCAGTCAAAGCCGGCATCGCACATATTCATATCAAGCATACCTCCGCCGGTTTGACTATCAATGAAAATGCGGATCCCGATGTCCGCCACGATTTCGCAACGTTCTTCGACCGGCTTGTTCCTGAAGATACCTCACTTTACCGGCACACCCTCGAAGGGACCGATGATATGACCTCCCACATCAAAAGCTCTTTATTGGGAAGTTCCGTAACAGTACCAATCTCAAACGGACGATTCAACGTGGGTACCTGGCAGGGCGTCTATCTGTGTGAACATCGAAATAACGGAGGCAGCCGAAAAGTGGTTGTTACGATGATGGGGAGTTTGGAGTAATGGAAGCCTTAGCCGCACCGTGGCTGTACTGATGTAAGTGTTTGGGTGAGCTTCGTAGAAAAATTTTGGGAGCTCAAGGTTCAAAGTTCAAATGCTGGAGACTTTGTAAATCTTTTGCCGGCTGTTCAGCATTTTTTAGTTATAGCTACGATATTTGAACCCGGAGCAACCTTCCAGTTTTTTATACACCTGGAAGGTTTTGGTGGCCATATCTCCCTACCCAATCGGCATCGGGCAATCTATCGCTTCGGCTACGGCTCGCAGTAGTTCTCGCTCTTCAAGGGAAATTTTTTGATCAGCCGTTATACAATGGATTGCCGCCGTCAGCACATATTTTTTTACCGGGTTGGAGGACGACGCTAATACAGTTAACGCGCGGTCGAGAGAATCCAAATCACATTTTTCTTCAGGCAACAGAGAAAAATCACCCGATAAAAACTGTTGAATCGGCTTGATACCGACCTGCCAGGCTTGTTCGGAATCTTTTTCAGCGGCATGGGCGAGAGTGGAAATCAACACCTGAATTTCGTTTCCGAGCTCTTTTAAATTACGATGACGAATCTTAGGTACTTTCGACCTGGAGAAGTGTTTATCCAGCTGCCGAACGATCATTTTTTCAAGGGCAAATTCAAACAGGCTGGTTTTTTGATCTTCTTTTACCAGTTTTTCTACGGATTCCCGGAATTGTTGATACTGTTGCTTACTCATCAGCCGAAGTGCCGGCATAGAAAGCTCTGCCAGCGGCAGAAACCATTCTCTGCGTCCCCGTCCAAGTTGGCGCACAAAGTATTCAACCCGATCGGGCATTTCCGCGCCGTGAACATCAGAAAGCCAGCCCGGGGTTTCTTTGACGTCACCTGCAGCCAGCAAAAGTGCATAGATCAGAGCTTCGGCATCCAAAGGCTCATGGGCGGCCTGACGAAGAACTGGAGGAATTTTTCGCAGCAGCTGTCCGGCCCGGTCAATCTGCTCTCGCTGCATCGTTCCGATGGCAGCCAGGATCACTTCTGGTTTTAATGCTTCATGACCTGCGACACCTGCCTGTTTTGAGGAATCTGCCGCTCCTGCAACTCGATCTTTTTGCAACTCTTCCTGAATGCTCTTTTTCTTGCGCTCCTCCTGTGCCGTTCCGGTAGGATCAATAGCTTTTATCCGCTCTTCAACCGGCGGATGGGTAGCGAACAGCCGGCCGAAACTGCTCACGAAAAACATGTGACTCATCTCCATGGCATGACCGTCATTGATTTTACCGCCTTTCTTGGTATTGGCAATTTTCCGGAGCGCACCAGCTATACCACCGGGGTTCCGGGTATATTGGACGGCTGCCGCATCCGCCAAAAACTCACGCTGACGTGATATCGCCGCCTGGATCATCCGTCCGAAAATCATTCCGATATATCCCACAATTACCAAAGCAAGTCCCAGTAGCATCATGGCAGCAAGGGCACCTCCGCCGCCTTTGCCCTGTCTGCCACCGCCACCGCGCATTCCTGAAAACATCATGCTACGCATCAAAATCATTCCCATGACATGTAGTAGCAGAATGCCATTCAAAATCCCTATCAGCCGGATATTCAGGCGCATATCTCCGTTGAAAATATGGCTGTATTCATGGGCGATGACTCCCTGCAGCTCATCCCGGTTGAATTTATCCAACGCCCCCCGGGTTACCCCGATAGCTGCATCGTCGGTTCCGAATCCTGCGGCAAATGCGTTGATGTTTTCCTCTCGATCCATAACATACACATCCGGCACAGGAACTCCGGAAGCGATGGACATCTCTTCGACCACATTCATCAACTGCTGTTCTTTGGGATCCCGGGTTGAGGGCTCCACTTTGCGTCCACCCAGCATCTCTGCTACAGCTGAGCCCCCTTTGCGAAGCTGAGACATCCGGTACAGACTCCCTATGGAAATGACTGCAAGAATGATTAACGCCACCGTCAGGAAGGTATCAAAATGCCATAGCCTTTCGGACACCGTCTCTGTTGGCGGAGCCTCTCCGGCATATCCAAAGGCAATGATCACCACCAAATAGACTGCGACAATAATGGAAATCACCGCCAAAAGGTAAAGCACAACCAACTTCACCGTGTTACGCCGTGCACGATCCTGAGCCTGAAAAAAATCCATGTCTGTTGGTTTGGGATTATGGTAATTGGGGGATTAAGGGATTTTAGGTGATAAGTTTCTGGGCCATTATAAAATAAGGCAAATCAGGAATTGGCTAACCAAGCCTGCATAAACCAAGTTACCTCAATTCCTTATTTACCTTAATCACCAGCCTTAAAATGACACCTTCGGAGCTTCCCGCTCTTTTTCGACTTCAACCTCGAAGAGTTGCGCTTCCTGGAAACCGAACATGTTGGCAAAGATCACATTGGGAAACTTTTCTCTGGCTGTGTTGTATTTCATCACCGCATCATTAAAAGATTGGCGGGCGAAAGCGATTTTATTTTCGGTGGATGAAAGCTCTTCGGACAACTGTTTCATATTCTCGTTGGCTTTCAAGTCCGGATAATTTTCCGAAAGTGCAAACAATCGGCCAAGACCGCTTGTGAGCGCCTGTTCAGCTCCCATCAAATCCTTCATCGCTTTGGGATCATCAGGTTGGTCTGCCGCTTTTTTCTCAGCCTGCTGTGCTTGATTTCGAGCCTGAATCACCGACTCAAGCGTCTCACGCTCGTGTTTCATGTAACCTTTGGCGGTTTCAATCAGATTGGGAATCAGGTCATATCGTCGCTTGAGCTGCACATCAATCTGAGCAAAAGCATTTTTAAAACGGTTGCGCAACGTTACCAGCCGGTTATAAATCGAAACCGGGTACACAACCATCAGCAAAACCAGCAGT
Source organism: Balneolales bacterium (assembly GCA_007135115.1). GTDB lineage: Bacteria > Bacteroidota > Rhodothermia > Balneolales > Natronogracilivirgulaceae > SLJN01. The sequence goes on along the minus strand of SLJN01000084.1, from coordinate 1,055 downwards.
ACAACGGCGATAATTGTTGCTATCATGATGTTCTTTATTCGTTAAAATTTAAACTGAATGATCTTGTCAAATAACGGGGTTCGGCGGTATGTCAATTTGTGGTAACTATCCCGTTCTAAATGATTTTCGGGACTCATTTCCATCATCCCGAAATAAAATAGCGGGCGTATTACTAATGAATATAGCATATCGGCTTGCATGAATCTGAGAAAACTCTCATCTGAACCGGGCTGCATATCCGGGAATTCAAAATGATCAACAAGATCATAAAGTTTTCCTTCACTCGGATGCTTAGACAATAAGTATATATAAAATGGCACATTTTCCTGAAAACTCCTTACCTCATCCCGGTGTTCCATCCTGTACATGAATATGTACTCTTTGAACCAGGTTTCAAAAAGGGTTGCATATAACTTTTTGACCGATCCCCGCTCCAGAAAGTTCGAGTTTTTCTGCACAACAACGAGATTGCCTTTGTACTTACGCAGGATTTTGGCAAGGGTGAGCACGATCTTATGCTCATGCAGATCAAAGACATCCTCTTCATTAATTACATTGTAGTAATTGTTGATGTATTCGGTATAACCCGGCTTCCAGATGCCTTTCTCAAACAAGTATTGCACATCTTTCTGCCTGAGATTTTCCCCTTGTTTGGTCAAGGGTAGCTTTCCCGTGTTTTGTAGCAACAGTTTGGAGAATAATCTTACGTTTTTAACTATCGGTGTTTGCTCCAGCTCATTTTGATTCACCCCATCGGTCTTGATGACAATACCTTGACTTTTATCACTCCAATCATTGGTGATCAAATTGAGATACTGATAGTTCGTCAATCCTCCAAAATTCGGTTTTCTCTTCTTTTCTTGTCCAAGCAGTTCATTCATTAAAGACAACATCGAATCGGCAAATTCCGGAGAGCTTAACCCGGCACTCTCTGCTTGTTTGCTGATATTCTCACTCATTTGATCAAACTCTTTGATCAACTCAGCAGCATTGGGTAACTCTGAGAAGTAATCAAGTAAACCCTCTTTATTAATTCGTTCAGATACATACGCCAT
>SLJN01000188.1 GCA_007135115.1 Balneolales bacterium | reverse complement strand
TCCTTGAAGTGTCTCAACACTTCCCTGAGGTTATCAAATCCAACCTCATCTAAAGCCAAAGAAAGCGGGGCCCACCTTACTTCTGCAATTTGCTCTTCGGCTTGTGGTACAGATTCTTCATCATTAGTGACCATCGCATACCAAAAGGTTACCTTTTCGATCTGCTTACCCTCTTCCTGATAATAGTGCGTCGTGGTTCCCAGGTCTGCAACAATCATCGGAAATCCGATCCCGGTTTCTTCAGCTACTTCTCGAGCCGCACAATGCCGGATGGACTCACCGGGATCCAATTTTCCCTTCGGCAAATCCCATATCCCCCGGCGATGAATCAGCAGTACTTCGGGGGTACCATTTTTTAACCTGAAGACAACTCCGCCCCCGGCTTTTACGGTTTCCGTTTGTTGTGCCGACATCAGTTACCGGTTTGATCTCCGGAATCATTACCGTTTCCGGATTGCCCGCCTTCATCACTCAACTGTTGATAGCCCACACGCAGCTCATTCAGCGTTTTTTCCAGATATTCCGAGAGCTCTTTCGGAAGATTTCCTTTGGTGTACTTCTGCAATACGAGGAGCGTATCAATGGCATATTTTGCGGATTTTAAATCCTTTTCCATCTCACCGGTAGCGGGATTTTTTTCCTGTCCCAGTCCCATTTTGGCAATCTGCTGATGTTGCTGGATCAACATCATAAATAATAGCTGATCCTGCTGATCTTGTGTAAACTGTTGGCTCATATTTTAGTACTTTAAAGGGTTCTGTTTAATTTACACTCGAGAAGGCTTGGCAAAACCACCTGCGACGTTGGAAAATACAATCAAAAGTTGAATTTTTAAGCCCACCTTAAGGCCCGCAACCGATCAGTCCTGAATTTATTTTATGATCCACCTCAACACGTTCCATGCATGGTATCCGTCTTTAGACCTGACTCAGCGCATTGCTGCCGTGCCTTATGACTCGGTTGCTGAGACACCGAACGGTGAACTGGATGTAGATCAACGCTACTCCTTTCTGCAAATTACCAGACCCGAACTGATTGACGGATTTCATTCTGGGGAAACCATCCGGGATATCTATCTGAAAGGTGCCGCAAATCTGGATCACTTTTTTTCGGAAGGGTTGTTTTCAAGAGATCGCAGCGACGGACTTTTTTTGTATCAGATGCAGTCCGAAGACCATATTCAAACCGGAATTTTCGGATGCATCTCAGTTAAAGATTATGAAGAAGGGCGCATCATTCCTCATGAACATGTGCATGAGGATAAAGTCGAAGAACGAAAGAAGCATATTCTGACCCAACGCGCCCACGCAGAGCCGGTTATGTTTGCCATGCCGGATGATGATTTCATCAATGCCAATTTCATCCCGGAACATCCACAGGGTACGCCGTTTATTTCTTATCAGGATAAAGAAGGTGTTTACCACCGAATTTGGCGGGTATTCCGACCGCAGGATATTTTGAATGCCTTTAAATCCGTCCCCGCACTTTATATTGCCGACGGGCATCATCGCACCGAAGCCGCCGCTAGGGCAGCTAAAGAACTTCGGAAACAGAATGACGGCAGCGACTTTGAGTATTTTCCCGCCGTGATATTTCCCATGTCGCGGCTGAAGTTATCCGCCTATCACCGTCTCATCCTCCGAACAGACTACCCTTTTGATTCCTATTTGGATGAACATTTTTCTGTTGAAAAGTCCCTCGATCAACCGGACACGAAGGCAGGTTGCGTGAGCATCTATACCCCATCGGGATGGAAACAAATGCGTCTGCCGGAAACCGATTCGCAAGATCCTATAGAACAGTTGGATGTTTCACGATTATACCGGTATCTTCTTGAGCCGTCGGTCGGAATTTCTGCACGGCAAGCCTCCCCTGATGAACGATATATCGGGGGAAGCGACAGCATCAGCCGTATGATCCGGATGGTCGACGAAAAGAAAGCCGGGATGGCGGTCATACTTCATCCGCCTTCAATCCAACAATGGAAAGCTGTTGCCGATAGTGGCGCTATCATGCCACCAAAGTCAACCTGGTTTGAACCTAAACTTCGTTCCGGCTTGTTGGTTCATACATTTTAATCCGGATTAATCACAATTCAACGGCTGCCGACCGGTTATAGGTAACAGTTTTATCAACCCATAAAACTATGGGTTGGGAGCGTTAGATTTTTTAATTAAATCGAAAACCACAAATATTAGATATGTCAAGATCACATAACTTTAGTGCCGGTCCCGCGGTACTTCCCCTCGAAGTACTTCAACGCGTCGAAAAAGAACTCGTTGATTACAAGGGAACCGGTTCTTCTATTATTGAACTCAGTCACCGCGGACCAGAATACACCGAAGTTCATACTCAGGCACAAGAAAAGCTGAAAAAGATACTCGGTCTCGGTGATGATTTTGAAGTATTGTTTCTGCAGGGTGGAGCAAGCACCCAGTTCCTGATGGTACCTTATAATTATTTGCGTGAGGGCGAAACAGCCGATTACCTCAACACCGGCTCATGGTCATCCAAGGCCATCAAAGAAGCCAAGCTGTTCGGTAACGTAAACGAAGCTTTTTCCTCAAAGGATGTGAACTTCAACCGGGTTCCTACCGATAGTGAAGTAAATTACAGCGATAATCCGAACTACGTTCATTTTACTTCCAACAACACCATCTTCGGAACCCAGTTCCGTAAAGAGCCGGAAACAGGCGGCACACCTTTAGTCTGCGACGCCTCCTCCGACTTTCTGTCCCGGCCGATTGATGTTGATAAATACGGCATCATTTACGCCGGCGCTCAGAAAAATGCCGGACCTTCCGGGGTAACCATCGTTGCCATCCGGAAAGACATGCTGGAAAAAGCGTATACTGAAAACATCCCCAGCATGATGAACTATCAGACCCACGCAAAGACGCTGTTTAACACGCCTCCCGTTTTTGCCGTCTATTTCTTCAACTACGTTCTCGACTGGATTCAAGACAAAGGCGGGCTGAAGCAAATGGAAGAACTCAACCGCAAAAAGGCGGAAAAGCTTTACGCCGAATTGGACAAAGATGATTTCTTCCGTGGAACCGCCGAAAAAGAATCCCGTTCACACATGAATGTGACGTTCCGTCTTGCTGATGAAGACCTGGAAAAAACCTTCATCGAAGAAGCCGCCAAGCAAAACCTCAATGGCCTAAAAGGTCACCGCAGCGTTGGCGGAATGCGGGCCAGCATCTACAATGCCTGCCCCGAAGAAAGCGTAGACGCGCTTATTTCATTCATGCAGGATTTCCGTCAGAAGCACGGATAATCAACATTCGGCCACGGATTTATGCAGCTCTGTCTGTATGAGTCCGTGGCTATTTTTTTGTTTGAGGAAAACTCACAGTGTCTTAAGAAATCGCCAAGATCAAAGCGCGCGAAGCTCCCAAAAAGCGTAGCTCCGACACTGTACGGAATTAATGTTTTTGGGACGAGCGGAACACCAATATTGGCGATTACTTAAGACACTACATTACTCCTATTGCATTCAAGAAGTGTTCGAGAGATCGGGGGATGAAAATCAGGGTAAAAACAAGCCCGTAAACGGCTCCCGCGAAATGTGCATCATGATTAATGGCACCAAGTTGTTTGCGCCCGGCATAATAGCTCACCACCAGAAACAACACCCCGAATAGCAACGCCGGAATGCCTACCGGGATAAACATGATATACAGGTTACTCAGCGGATAAAACAGTATGTAGGAGAAAATCACCGCACCGACAGCTCCGGAAGCTCCCAAACTGGCATAATTGGGATTGTTGCGATGCAAAAACAGGGTCGGCAGACTTGAAACGACAAGCGCTGTGAAATACAGTAGCAGAAACAGCCCGGTTCCGATAATCTGCTCCAACTGCGGACCAAAAAAGAAGAAGGTGATCATGTTAAAAAGCAGATGCGTAGAATCCCCGTGCAAAAAACCGGAGCTGATCAGCTGATACCAGCGCTTTTCCCGGAATACCACATACGGCCGCATCATTCCCTCATGCTGCCACGAGGGGCGCATATACCATGCAATGAGGGTGATCACTGTGGTTGCAACTATCAGAATTAATGCGGCCATACCAATCGGTTATAAAGACAAAAGTAACCACCATAGAACCCATTTTCCTACAAAATATTTTCGCAGGCACAAAGTTTTGCAGTACGGTCGCTCAGCTCATTATATTTGAAGTGCGGGAGATGAAAAGCCAGGGTAGCTCAGTTGGTAGAGCAACGCACTCGTAATGCGTAGGTCGGCGGTTCGAGTCCGCTCTCTGGCTCTCTATGATTACTTCATTCAAGAATAAGCCGACCCAAACACCTTACTCCCGAACCGCTCAATCACCGACTTTTCAAGTTCCTCTCGAAGTTCCGGGTGGGCAATCTCAACCAAAGCTCTGGCACGTTCGCTTAAAGTTTTGCCATATAAATGGGCAATTCCGTTTTCTGTAACCACATAATGCACGTGAGCACGTGTAGTTACCACGCCGGCGCCTTGTTTTAGATAGGGGGTAATTCGGGAAACGCCTTTACTTGTGACCGAAGGCAGAGCTATAATAGGTTTTCCGCCTTCCGACAATGCCGCTCCGCGAATAAAATCCATCTGCCCGCCGACTCCGGAATAGTGGTAGGTTCCGATAGAATCCGCACAAACCTGACCGGTCAAATCAACTTCTATGGCGCTGTTTATGGCGGTAACTCCGGGATTTCTTCTGATGACCGAGGTATCATTAATATAACCGATATCAAGCATGGCTACGGCCGGGTTGTCATCAATAAAATCATACAGTTTTCGGGATCCGTGGACAAAGCCGGCGACAATTTTACCCGGGTGCGTCTTCTTCCGCGTGCCCGTAATGACTCCTTTTTGATAAAGACCCATAACTCCATCAGAAAACATTTCGGTATGCACCCCGAGGTCACGATGGTTGGCAAGCGATTGCAAAACGGCATTGGGAATCGCTCCAATTCCCATTTGCAGGGTATCGCCATCTTCAATCAGACCGGCTACAAATTCCCCGATTTTCAACTCGGTTTCGTTGGGCTGAATGGTAGGTAATTCCGGTAGCGGTGCTTCGTGATGAACGATATAATCAATCCGGTCCTGATGTATCAACCCATCTCCAAGTGATCTCGGCATCTGCGGGTTTACCTGAGCTATTACCATTCCGGCAGATTCGAACGCAGCTCTGGCCACATCCACTGAAGTACCCAACGAACAATAGCCGTGTTTATCCGGCGGTGAAACCTGAAGTAGTGCGACATCGAGGGGTAAGATTTTATTGCGAAACATCGCCGGTACTTCACTTAAAAAGACCGGCAGATAATCTCCTCGCCCCTCGTTTATGGCCTGTCTGACGTTCTTTCCCACAAAAAGTGACCGTGTGAAAAACGTATCCGCATACGCCGGGTCTGCATAAGGGGCCTCTCCTTCGGTATGAAGGTGAACCAGCTCAATATCTTCAAGCTCCTGATGGCGCCGTACCAGTGCTTCAATGAGATGAACGGGGGCTGCGGCAATGCTGTGAATAAATACCCTGGATCCTGATGAAACCTTACTGACAGCCTCGTCGGCAGATAGTTTTTGACTCATAATTCCTGCTTTATGTTGATGGATTTTTAGTAATCTACTGCCCTAAAATAAATTAATTATGAACTCATCAATGCAAATTACTTCTGAGTGTACCTCTTGAGGCTAAATCCCTTTAACAAAAAAAGCGCTCCGTGACAACCCGAAGCGCTTTCAGCTTATTCATAAGTATGGATCAGGTTTTGGCAAACCATGCCGGTGCGGGAATATCCAGCATCGTTTTCAATCCACTGTCGCACTTGTAGACAGATCGAATCGTATTTACGGTGATAGCACTGGTAGCTACATCACCATTAATTCCACCCGGTATAATCGACTCAAAGTTTGGATTTCCTTTCACAATGATTTTGTCATAGGACTCCCCTTCTCCAACGGCGGCCCGGAATTGCAGCTTTACGCGCTCTTTGCCGTCAACTATACCCCGGGTAATTTGCTCAACGCCACAAGGGTCACCTTTTTCAATGGTTTTGTATCCGCTGGTCAGCTTTTCGGAGGCCAAAACCTTTTCAAGGGTTTCGTTATTCTCATCAAACTTCAGGTTCATGGCACCGGCAATCATATCCGCGGATTCTGGAAGGCCGACGTGCCGCAAAGTTCCTTTCTGTTTTTCTTCTTCAAACTGCTCATGGGTAAGCCCGGCCCCGATCTTCTTCTGAAATGGAACCCTGCGAACTGAGGCATCCTGGATTCTTTGCACTTCAACATGCTCTACATCCTGGCATATCGATAGCATCACCGATGACAGGTAATCCATTAAAAAACCAGGATTTACGCCAGTACCTACACAAGTAACCCCGTGATTGCGACAGATTTTGTCAATTTCTTCAGCTTCCTCCGGATGCTGTTGCCAGGGGTAAGACAATTCTTCGCAGGTGGTAACAAGATCCAGTTTCTTTGCTGCAAATTCTTCAACCGTCGGAATCAATTTCTTTACGGATGAGACGGTCGTTAAAACTCCTACCGAGGGTTGATTTTTCGCTTTTCGGATGGCTTCATCAATAGAGCCGGACACGGTAACTCCGGTTTTACCGACCCCGGTAAGTTCTCCGACATCCTTACCTTCCAATTCCGGATTAAGATCCACCAATCCTACCAGTTCCAATCCTTCACGTTCGATAATAAACTTACTTACGTGCAAACCTAAGGGGCCTGCACCGGCCTGAATAATATTAATCATACCTATTTTACTTTTGATTTTAGTCCAAATGATTACATCAATAAAAAGGAATTCTGAAAACCAACATCAGTTTTTTTGAGAATCCGCTTTTTGTACGATAGTTATTTACACCATCACTTTGAATATACAGGTTCGAAGACCTTTTTTCGACTCCGTTATCCCCAAAAGATTTAATCCAACCTTAACCGAATATTCTTTGGAACAAGTTGCTATATTGCCCATATTCAACCAATATGCTACAAAAAACCCTGGCTTTTCGGAGCCTATCCTGAAACCTGCCAGGTTGACTCAAATACGGACTGTACCTTAAACAAATGTTATCACTTCTCACCCTTTTAGCTGCCACTCTTGCCCATAGCGTTTTACTGTGGGGCCAAACCGGGCATTACATCACCGGTAAAATTGCCGAATACTACCTCACTGATTCTGCCTCTGAACAGGTTTCAGCTATCCTCGATGAAACTACCCTTCCGGAATCAACCGTTTGGATGGATCAGGTTCGCCCTACCGATGAATATAATCATACCGCCGACTGGCATTGGGTTACCGTACCTACCGATTCTACGTATGAAGATGCCCACAAAAACCCCAACGGTGATATAATCGAAGCCCTGGAACGTAAGATTGCCGAGTTGAAAGAGGGCGACTTAAGTGAAAAAGAAGAGTGGGAAAAACTAAAAATGGTCATCCACATGGTGGGAGATATTCACCAGCCTCTGCACGTGGGAACCGGCGATGATCGCGGCGGCAATGATGTATCGGTAACCTTCTTGGGCGAAGTAACGAACCTGCACCGAGTGTGGGACACGGATATAATTGAATCCTGGAATATGGACTACGAACAATTTACCAAAGCCATAAACCTGCCGGAGCCCGAACTGGTTGAACAATGGCAACAAGCTACGGTTCGCCGCTGGGCTGAAGAATCGGTCTCTTATCGCGATGATGTTTACAATCTACCCGAAGACAAGGAAATTGGCTGGGAATACCGCAACAAAAACTTCGATATCGTGGAAAAGCGCCTGTTGCAAGCGGGAGTTCGGCTGGCGGGGGTGTTGAATCGGATATATGAGGAATAAAACACCAATAACTTTTTACGGGATACGGCGGCTTGCAAGCGCTATCCCTGACTTTTACGATGATTTTACGGGCGTGGCGGCGGCTCGGGTATTTCCGGCTCTGAGGCCCCTCGATCTCCGGTTAGTGTCAGAATGGCACCGGTCACAACCAACAAAGCCCCGCCTGCTATGTACTTTGCTCTTCGGGTAATTCGAGGGTCTGTTTTTGTTTCGACTGTTACCCTCGTTGTGTCATTAACTCCAATTTCAATTTCTTTTAATTGAGGATCTTTGACGGATTGCTTCCAATCTAACACGTAGGAGCCTTCAAGCAGGCGATGTTCTTTAATTGACTCGGTTTGAGCATGTTTACTTAATGTATCCTCCGAAGTGGTCATCAAAATGGTATTAAGGCTATCAGCTTCTGATTGAATTTTGAGATATCCGTACTTGTCCGGCTTTTCAAGGGGCTCGGTTTGCTCATCTTCTGCCCAAGAAACCTCAAATTGGTTCATTCGCTGGAGAAATATAGTCGCGCCCGCTTGAAATGGCTCAATATCGTCCATGCCGTCGAACACTATGACTACATCTGTTTCCTGGGTACCTTTCGAAGCATTTTGATCATGAAAGGGAATGTTGATGTACCCCTCACCGGCAGTGATTTTTTCCTGGTCTGTTGAGACTCCCTCTATGCTAAAGGCATTTGATTTAAACCACTTTTTTAGCTGGTCAGCTTTATCATCATCCACCATGAATTGAATTGACCCCTCTGTTACCCCGAATTCACTGACCATGTCTTTATCCTTTTGAGAGTCATGATCAAAAACCTGCTTTTGTGCCAATTGTAGATACATAGGCTCAGGTTCAGTCTCTGGCTCTGGCTCCGGATCAGGTTCCGGTTCTTCAATGCTGACCTTTGGTTCAATTTCAAATAAAACTTCGCTGAATGTCTCGGATTCTGGTATGAATTTTTTAAGCTCAACATCCCAGCTTCGTACCCGTATATCGGGTTGATCGCTGCTGTCTAAATCAACCAAAAGAAATACCGCTCCGTCATCACTGTAGTTTTTCGCCTGCCAACTTTGATTAGCCCGAATCCCATAAAGATTTTCATCATGAGAATGCCCGAGTACCTCAACTTCATCAAATTGAACATCCAGCTCAGCATCGTAAACCATAAGCCGTTCCAGAAAACTCAAATAAGAATTGCCATCATGTTGTTGATACAACATTCGCTCACTTTCTTCAAAGGCATAACCGGTAACTACCAGTGCATCCCGGCCAATCAAATCGCTCAGTGCAGCAACATCCTGATCGTTGTAGAATTTCTGAAGATCCTTTAAAACTTTTTTAACCCGGCTTTCTTTTTCTGATGGCACCGGTTCGTTCCATCCAATGACCGGAATTATATTGAATGAATCTTCCTGCAATCTTACTTTTTTGAGTACGGCCTGTTCATCAAATATGAGCAGTAGCTCTTCGTATCTGGAAGTCTCTGCGGTATCCGCTTCAAGAATTAAGCCCCCTACCTTGAACTTCTCATCTTTTCGACGAATAAACGTAGTGATTTCTTCAGCAGGGACTTTCCACTTATCATCTTCCAACAAACCGGTTAGTTGCTCCTCAACTCCTTCGTTATGCACGACCCGAGCCGGTAGTTCCCACTCGCCAGTCAAATAATAGCTATTGATGGCATTCAGGATATATTCGGCTGTTTGCTCAAGCTCTTCGGTGTAGGAAGCCTCCAACCCCTCATGCAAATTCACCCGAACCTTTTCGGGAACCTCTGATCTATCCTGACCATTTACCGGCCCCCATAAACCAATCAAAATTGCCGCTAATATTACGAGGCCTGCGTTTTGTTTCTGTCTGATATCACCCGTTCTATTCATTATATGAAATGCTGTTTGAATTGCTTTTTTTCTCAGTAATCCTGACCTCATTTGACCAACATCATTTTACCTGTCTCCATCTGATCCCCGGCTATCAAGCGATAAATATATGTTCCGCTTGCCAGGCTTGCCCCGTCGAATTGTGCGGTATGCCATCCGGTTTGCTGCTCCCCGTCAACAAGTGTAGCTACGCGCTGGCCGAGCACATTATACACCTCAAGCTGAACCTGACTGTCTTCAGGTAGTGCATAGCGGATTGTTGTGATCGGATTAAACGGATTCGGATAGTTTTGCTTCAATGTCACTTCATCCGGAAGCAGATTATCTTCAATTTCCTGAAGTGTCGATTCATCACCGACATACATGTCATAGGTAACTTCAGGTTCGGTAACTTTATCTTCAGCCTGCTCTTCGTCACCAAGTAAATGGGAGTTTTGGGTTACCGGATTAACCAGAAGAATACGAGCACCATCATTCATATCGTAGGCCGACACGTTCCAGGAAACCTCACTTCCTACCGGAGCCTTAAATTGCAAGCCATATTCGGTAGCATCAGCTTGATACTCGGTGCTTTTACGGCGGAGAAGCTGCGCATCTTCTCCGCTTTCCTTTAAGGCCATTCCATACCGGGCCATTTTTAGCGGAGGGTGCTCCGGCCCGCGACCTTCATCATCATACGTGAGTTCTACGTTCGAGATCAGGTCTTGCCGGTTACCATCTCCATCCATAAAATCCACTTCAACCTTGATGCGGCCGGCCTCTTCTGAAGTTTGTTTCTTACTATAGGTTGTTTTTTGCTGCTCCTCTTCATTTAAATCAAACCGGCTATCCAGCTCACCGTAGGGAATTCGCAGCGTATCCAGTTGTAGTTCCGGATCATTGTAGAAATAATATCCTTCAAGCGGGCTCAACTCTTCAGCCGGTTCATACATTTCTTCGTAGGCGTAGAGCGTACCTTCAATCTCATTAAACTGCTCTATATCACCCCATTTCACCTGTCCCACAAACGGATTGGCAATGATGTTCCATCCATCATTCAAGCTGATTTCATAACTGTCTTGCTCATCCAGGCCTGCTTTTTCAATAACCTTATCTACGTCCACACCATCACGGTTGAATACCCAATAACCTCTGCCGCTGCCAAAGGATAATCGGTTTTCAGACGGGTCGAACTCGGAAAGGTAATCATCCGGTTCACCGGTATCTTCAAATGCACGCCAGTCATCTTCATAATCCCCTTCAATAATGTCATCAAGGGCGATTTCAGAATCACCGGGCAAACCCAACAAGCGAAAATCTTCAGAAGCGATTTCGTCCTCATTGTGCTGATCAAAATGGATGGATATATCCACCTCTGTTTCTTCCTCACGTTCCGGCCTTGTTGTAAACGATTGTGGACTGCTCCATGCACTGGAAGTGAGTTCATCATTTAAACGAACCTGCCAGTAATACTCTGTGCCGGTATTTAAACCGTTGAGTCCTTTTCGATCTTCATCGCTCATCAGCTCCCGAACTACGCCTTCCATATCTTCATTGTCGCCAAGGCGAATTTCAAAAGCCGTTTCCGAATAAACAGAACTCCAATTAAGCTCGGGCGCAGTACTTATATCTTCTGCACCAGCAATTGGAAAGCGGGCATCCGGTTTTTCCGCTTCGGTAATAAAGACTTTGCTTTCGGACCAATCGCCGCTACCGCCGCTGTTTTCAGCACGAACCCGCCAGAAGTAAATCTCGTAGGAATCAAGGTCTTCTACCGATTGATAGGCCAATCCATCAATATCCTTTTCTTCAACCACTGTGTCTTCGAAGTCACTGTTTTCGGAAACCTCAAGCCGGTATTGATACGCGCGATCGGCTTCCTCCCAACTTAGTTCCGGGGCAATAGCCACACTGCCGGTTGAGTCGGCGGGACTGGAAAGAGTCACCGGCTCAGGGGGTGCCGGACGGGTTGTAAACACATAGTGCTCAGACCATTCGCCTTTTCCTCCGGCGTTCATTCCCCGCGCTCGCCAACTGTAGAGCTGATCTTCATCGAGTTCGTTTTGGATTTCAAATTTCGTCAGCTCAGCGGAGGTTGTGTCGATCAAAAGATCGTCCTCAAAATCACCTCCCTCGGTTACCTGAAGTTGATACTCTTCAACTCTCTGTAATTGTTCCCAGTCGAGTTCGGGACGAAGTTCCACATCTTCAGCTTTATGCTCCGGGGCAATCAGTTCAACCGACTCCGGCGGCTTCGGTACAGTTACAAAACTTCTCGGATCCGACCACTCACCCGTCAGATCATCATTCACAGCGCGTACCTGCCAATAATAATCTTGCTCATATTCCAGCTCATCATCCGGTCGAAAGCTGGTTTCAGTGATGTCATCGGCATCTTTGATCAGATCATCATCAGCAAAACTTTCATCGGTGGCAATTTGAAGCTGATAGCCCGTTGCACGGTTCACACTGTCCCAACTAAATTCAGGACGAAGATCCTTGTCTAAGGCATCATCTTCCGGCGATAGCAGATCCACAACTTCCGGAGGTCCGTCATAGGTAAACACGGCTTGATCATCGTCGGCCTCATAACTATTGCCTGCCTGGTCTTCAGCCATACCGTCCTGTGGTTCAATTACTATTTCAAGCCGGCTTTGATGCTCTTCTTCGGGAATGCGCATTGACAGTGAAAGCACATCTTCATCGATTTCAGTTTCTACCAGTTCAGCTCCTTCTACTTCAATCCTGCCGGTGTCAACATCTTGAACCTTTTCATCAAAGGTGATGTCCACATCAAATTCTTGCTGGTTGAACGGATCTTCAAGCTCTTCTCGGCTATCAGCATCGAATCCTTTTATAGAGGTTATTTCAGGCGGTGTAGCATCATATTCAAGTGTTGACTGCGCAGTTTCAGAAAGTGCGTTACCGGCCGCATCAGAAACAGCCCCTTCTTCAAGCAGAACTTCAACTTCCGTTTCATCCGAAGCAGGTACAACCGTGAGATTAAATTCACTTTCTGAGCCGCTCAACGAGGTTTCATCAGCCTCTTCATCCACGCCCGACAGACTCAGATCGTCCATTACAAAGTCCTCAATACCTTCCATCGCATCTTCAAAGAAAATTTCAAACTCAAGCGGCGATACATTGGTCGGTGAGTTATGGTCGGTCGTGATATCAGCAACCGGTTCGGTTTTATCTATCTGATAAGTCTCACTGGTCTGCGCCTCATCCAATGGATTACCGCGTTCATCCGCGAATGCAGATTTTTCTACTTCCAGTGCAATAGTTCCGTCATTTTCGCCGGTTTCAATGGTAATGGTGTAGCTGTCTGTCAACTCCTCTTCAAGTCCGGGTGAGACCTCCGTTATACCGACCCCGTCAATATCACCTGTGGTATCTACCATCAATGCCTGCTCATCGGCAAAAGTAACCTCAGTGCTGAAGCTGATTTCAAATGCCACCTCGTCCCGGTTTGAAGGCGTATCGTGAACCAATTCAATCTGCTCGATTTCGGCTTGCGGATGAATCGTCAACTGCCCCTCGTTGAACTCTGTTACCTCGTAATTGGCGGCATCGAGACTCACAGGGTTGATAGTATAATCTCCGGGTTCTTCAGCTCCTTCGGCATCGCCATCAAACTCAACTTCATCGATAGCCTCTTCTGGCGACTCATCCAACACCAGTCCTGATATTGAAAGGTGGGATTTATCACTCTCCCAGGGATTGCCATCAAAAGTGGTTTCCTGATCTTCAACCGTTACGATCAGTTCTGCCGGCTTGACTTCGATTAACCCGGCTTCATAGGTGATGTCGTAGTTGTCGGCATCAAAATCCGCTTCGGTCGCATCGGAGATTTGAACATCATAAGTGCCTACTTCGGCGGTCTCTTCGGCACCATCGCTGGTCAGGTTGACCTGGTCGATCTCGTCGCCGGCCTGGAGGCCTTCGGCTTCAAATTCATCCCCGGCAAACGTCAGCTCTTCTCCATAGGTTTTGTCTTGATCATCGGCAGTGACCGTCAGCTGCGCCGAGGTTATTTCCAGCTCGCCGGATTCGTATTCGATGTCGTAATTATCCGAGCTTAACCCTTCCGGGGTGAAGGTGTATTCACCGGCACCTACGGCCTCATCGGCTTCTTCCAGACTGTAGTCCAGTTCTCCGGTCAGATCGGACGGGTCTTCGCCCTCTTCAAATCCGTCGAAGCTGACATCATCTGTGGTGATTGCCCACTCGGTGCCGTCATAAGTGTGTTCAATATCGTCGCGGCCTGTGATCGTCAGTACCGCTTCTTCGACGGTAAGCTCTCCGTCCTGGTAGGTGATGTCGTAGTTGTCGGCATCAAAATCCGCGCCGGTGGCATCGGAGATTTTAATAGCATAGGTGCCGACTTCAGCCGTCTCCGGAGCTCCATCGCTGGTCAAATCAACCTGATCAATTTCATCATCGGCTTGAAGTCCATCGGCTTCGAATTCATCGCCGTCAAAATCTATGGCCTGAACGTAGGTCTTTTTTTGATCATCGGCAGTAATCATCAGATCGGCAGGGATTATCTCAAGTTCACCGGATTCATAGACAATGTCATAATTATCCGAACTCAGTCCTTCCGGAGTAAAGGTATATTCGCCGGCATTGACAGCCTCACCGGCTTCTTCCAGGCTGTAGGCCAGTTCACCGGTCAAATCCGATTCGTCCTGGCCATCAGCAAATCCGTCGAAGATGACATCATAGGCGGTGACCTGCCACTCGGTGCCTTCGTAGGTTTGTTCGACATCGTCGCGGCCGGCGATCGTTAGTACTGCTTCTTCAATCGTCAGCTCACCGTCTTCATAGGTGATGTCGTAGTTGTCTACATAAAAATCTGGTCCGGTGGCCTCGGAGATTTCAATGGCATAGGTGCCGACTTCGACTGATTCCGGAGCTCCATCGCTGGTCAATTCAACCTGGTCGATTTCATCATCGGCTTGAAGTCCCTCGGCTTCGAATTCATCGCCGCTAAACGTCAGCTCTTCTCCGTAGGTTTTGTCCTGGTCATTGGCGGTGAGCGTCAGATCAGCCGGATTGACTTCCAGTTCGCCGTCTTCATACGTGATGTTGTAGTTGCCGGCATCAAAACCCGCCCCGGTGGCTTCGGAGATTTCAATGGCATAGATGCCGACTTCGGCTGATTCCGGAGCACCATCGCTGATCAACTCAACCTGGTCGATTACATCATCGGCTTGAAGTCCCTCGGCTTCGAATTCATCGCCGCTAAACGTCAGCTCTTCTCCGTAGGTTTTGTCCCGGTCATTGGCAGTTATCGTCAGA
The DNA here is from genome assembly GCA_007135115.1 of Balneolales bacterium. Lineage (GTDB taxonomy): Bacteria > Bacteroidota > Rhodothermia > Balneolales > Natronogracilivirgulaceae > SLJN01. The sequence goes on along the minus strand of SLJN01000188.1, from coordinate 49,988 downwards.
TCAGCCGGATTGACTTCCAGCTCGCCGTCTTCATACGTGATGTCGTAGTTGTCGGCATCAAAATCCGCGCCGGTGGCATCGGAGATTTCAATAGCATAGCTACCGACTTCGGCTGATTCCGGAGTACCTTCGCTGGTCAATTCTGTTTCATCAATTTGGTCATCGGCCTGAAGTCCATCGGCTTCGAATTCATCGCCGGTAAACATCAGCTCTTCTCCGAAATTCTTTTCCTGTTCTTCAGCCGTTACCGTCAGTTCTGCCGGGGTGACTTCCAATTCCCCGTCTTCATACGTGATGTCGTAGTTTTCGGCATCAAAATCCGCGCCGGTAGCATCGGAGATTTCAATATCATAACTGCCGACTTCGGCTGACTCCGGAGCACCTTCGCTGGTCAGATTGACCTCGTCAATTTCGTCGTCGAGTACCAATCCGCTTGCAGAAAATTCATCTCCGTTAAAGTCAATTTCTTCTCCGTATGTCCCGGAGCTATCCGAGGCGGTTATTGTCAGTGCAGCCGGAGTTATAGTAAAGGTGTCAGATTCACTTTCGTCAATATGGTCAGCTTCCGCTTTAAGCGTGTGCTCTGTTGCTGCTGTTACCGTAATATCATCAAATGAAGCCACTCCTTCGTCGGCATCAGCCGTGACGGTTTCAGAAAGGCTGCCGTTGCCCGTCCCTACCGTGAGGGATACCTCATCCCCTGCATCTTCAACGATGTTACCAAAGGTATCCAGAACTTCCACTGTTACCGGATCGCCGTCTTCAGTTGTGGTGGATTCACCATAGATGTGATCTTCGGGTTGATCCACAAACACAAGTTCATCGGGTTCTCCAAACTCAAAAGTGGCTTCAGCTGAAACCTCAAGTTCATTGCCGGATTCCTGCTCGGTAAATGTGAATTCAACAACCTCCTGTTGCCTGGTGGACTGAATGGTAAATTCAGCCTCACCATCTTCGCCGGTTGCCGTGGTTAGATCATCCTTGATTTCAATCGATTCACCATCATCGGACAATTCAACATCAATCTCCGGAACATGGTTATCCCATTCGTCAACTATCGTTACGGTAAAGGTGATGTGATTGTCATCCTCAAAATCATCCGAGACGGTAGTTGTACCCTTTTCGGGGGCAATAGTAAGCTCATCAGGCCCGGCAGAGTTGATGGTTACCCCGGAGGCATCATTTGCATCATGATCATCCTCCCAGGCAAATTCCGGTGTGTACTCATCCGCTGTTTCTTCGGTAAAGCTAAATACCACCTCGCTGTCGGAATCGGTGACTTTGGTATCGCCTTCGGTCAGCTCATCCAATCCACCGTCATCTACGACCTCAACGGTAACCGCCTCTCCGGCTCCGGAGCCGTCCACCTTTGCAGTGACGGTAACCGAAGTTTCTTCCCCGGCTTCAGCAGATTGATCGTCTGCAACTACTTTGTCCAGGGTGATTTCATCTTCTTCCTCCCAGTTTAGTCGGGGATAGCCGATGGAGAGAGTCCAGGTGTCGTCATAATCAAAAGTGCTCATGTTCACCAAGGGGGCGAAGCGCTGCATCTCGTCGGCAGGTTCAGTGTCGTCGGTATCGCCGAAGCCCACAAGTCCCGAGGTAGTGCCGTCATCCTTACCGATCGCATCCGCCTGGTTGGTCGTACCGCGATCCCAATAGGAATCGGCAACATCGCTATTCTCTTCGCTCTCCCCGACGAGGCCGCCCACTCGTTCATCGCCGGTGACGTTACCGGTGGCGTAGGAGGTTTCCAGATACGACGAACTAAAATCAGAAGAACCGAGGATCCCGATGAGACCGCCCACCGTAGACTCGCCGGTGACGTCGCCGGTGGCGTAGGACATCTCTATATCTTCTCCAAAACGATGGTCGCCGATGAGTCCTCCTACATTGTCTTCGCCGGTGATGTCGCCGGTAGCGTAGGAATTCTTCACTACGTCAGCATCATTTTGGCCCACGAGTCCTCCCACTTCTTCGTCGCCGGTGACGTCTCCGGTGGAGAAGGAGTTACTCACCACGTCAGCGCGACCCTGTCCAAGGAGTCCTCCCACTCTGGATTCACCACTGACAGTACCGGTGGCAGAGGAGTTCTCCACGATGTCACCGTTGTCTCTGCCGTTGAGACCTCCCACTCTGTCCTCGCCGGTGACGTCGCCGGTAGCATAGGAGTTCTTCACCAGCTCAGCCTCATTGCTTCCAATGAGACCTCCCACTTGTTCTTCGCCGGTGACGTCACCGGTGGCGTAGGAATCCAACACCATCTCGCCATCACTCTCGCCAACAAGTCCTCCCACCCTGCTCCGTCCTCCTGTAACATTTCCGATGGCATACGACTCCGTCAAATTGCCAAAGTCCTCTCCAATGAGACCGCCCGCCCAAACAATGCCTTCCTTCATCTCATCCCCGATTACGTCACCGGTTGCCGAGGAGTTGTGCACCTCGCTTCCCTCACCGCTGCGGCCGGCAAGCCCTCCAATTCGGAACCCATGGTCCTCGACATCGGCTTTAGTGTCGGCGATGACCGTTACGTCGGCCGAGGAGTTATAGATCGCTCCCTGTGGCTCATCGTTTGCTAACTCCCCTCCGTTTACTCCGACGACGCCGCCCACATATTCGTACCCGCTGACGGTTCCGGTGACCGAGACGCCCTCGACAGTCCCGTCGTGCCTGCCGGCCAGACCACCAGCAAATTCACCTCTCCAATAGTGATCTGGATCCGACCTGATACTCTTGATTTCCACATCTTCGAGCGACAGGTGTTCGATGTACGACCCCTCGGTGTTGCCAAAGAGACCAACACCGTGATCATCCACGTAATCACCGTCAATTTGCAGTCCCGTAATCGTACGGTCATCCCCATCGAAGGTGCCGGTAAACTCGTCATCATCGTTGCCAATCGGTTCGAACCCGTCCGCATTATCTCCTTCCGGATTTCCTCCGTCTCTGAGTTCGCCGTCGGCATCGAGGACAACGCCGTCCTCACCATCACCGCCGTAGCCTTCGGTCTGCTCATCCAGGTCGGCTGAAAGCACAAAATTCGCATCCAGGTGCTCACGCACGTTATCGAGGTGGTACCAATCGGTGATTTCGTAGGGTGTTTCCTCCGACCCGTCGCCACCGGCAAAGCCGCCAACCGTCACGGTCAGCTCTTCTTCGGTGCCGTCTTCGGCACTGAAGTTCACCATGGCGGTACCGCCTATGGCTCCGGAAAACGTGATCCCCCCGAAACCGGCTTCACCATCAGAGTCGCTCGTCCTGGTATCACCCTCCGAGAGACCGTCAATTGTGATTTCATCGCCACCTTTATCGATGTTTTCGATGGAAACTTCCTCATCTTCAATGGGGCGGTCTTCTGAGTCTGTCACACTGATAATAACCTCAACGGCCTTTCCGACGTCGACCGTCGGGTCCGCCTCGCCGTCGATGCTCGCTGTCACTGCCTCAACACCAGCTTCGACGGTGACTTCTTCAATGTCGCTGTCGTTTTCGCTGGCAACGGTGACGTCGCCGGTTCCGGCGTTGCTTATTTCGGTCTGCCACTCCAGAGTGAGTTCTTGATTTTCGCCACTGTCGAGGATGACGCCCTCACTGGCTCGCAGTTCGTCCTCGAAATCAGTGTCGACTAATTCGATCTGCTGGACATCACCATCAGCGCCCAAGTTGGTCACATCCACGGTCACTTCGAGGGTGTTACCCTCCTGGACCGGGGAGTTTGTGTCAGTGACGTTCACGCCGTAAAACTCGTCGGTCTCTTCCCATGAGAGTGCGGGATAGTCTGCGTTGGCGTGCCAGGTTCCGTCGCCGTCTGGGAACTCGAAGCCAACCATGTACTCGGTGGCGTTCAGGCTGGTCATCTCGTCTGTAGTGAAGCCAGTTACACCGGAGTCATCACCGTCGCCAACACCCTGGTCATCTTGCTCGTTGTCGTCCACAGTGACGGTTGCCGCTTCGTCGTCCCAGTAGGAATCGATCACATCAGCAGTGTTTGCCCCGACGAGCCCGCCTACTCTTTCGTCACCCGAGACATCCCCGGTCGCGTACGACTCAATTACTTCACGGTCTATGTTGTTTCCTACAAGGCCGCCCACCCCGTCGCCACCGTCAACATCTCCGGTGGCGTACGACTCTGAGATAGAGCCATTAACGTTCGCCCCGGCGAGACCGCCCACGTAAAGATCACCATTAACATTACCATCGGCGAACGCCTCTGTGATGGTTCCAGCGTCATTCCACCCGACGAGGCCGCCAACAGCTTCGTCGCCATCGACGTCGCCGGTCGCATACGACTCGCTCACCTCACCATCGTTGAGCCCGACGAGACTCCCAACACCACTTTCAGAACCTTCACCGCCGCCGGTCACGTCTACGTTCTCCAAGTAGACACCCTGAATCTCCGCGTTCTCCTCAGTGGTGGCGAACAGCCCGACTTGGTCTTCTTCCGGCCGGTCGATGTGCAAGTCCTCGATAGTGTTGTTCTCTCCGTCGAACTCACCGTCGAAGTCTGCGATTGGGTCAAAGCCTTCGCTCGGGTCGTCAACTACGTCTGCATACCCCACCGGCTCTGAATCAAGGTCCTCTGTCAACACGAAATCTGATTCGGGGTTTTCGCGCACGTTATCGAGCTGGTACCAGTCTTCAATTTCGTAGGGATCAATATCGCCGTCGCCGTCTGCGTACAGGGTCTGAGCCGCTGGTGCGTCCTGCGTGTTCTCCTGTAAAACCGGATAGAAGACGGAGAAGCCATCCGTCGGATCTCCCTCGACGGTGTCCCACGTGTCCCCGAAGTCCTCAAACATATTGTCCTCGGCGTCGTCGCCGGTCATCTCGGCAGTCGTCAGCGGCTCACCGCCGTCGCTCTGTCCGTCCTGTTCTTCGCCGTCTTCGGTGATGGTTGCCGCTTCGTCGTCCCAGTAGGAGTCGCTCACATCGCCATAGCTCTCCCCGACGAGGCCGCCCACTCTTTCTTTGCCCTCCACGTTGCCCGTCGCGTACGATTCGCTCACATCGTCATTGGACCACCCGACGAGGCCGCCCACGTATTCGTCGCCTTCCACGTTGCCCGTCGCATACGACTCGCTCACATCGCCACGGTTGTACCCGACGAGACCGCCGCTCTCGCTCTCGCCCTCCACGTTGCCCATCGCATACGACTCGCTCAAATCGCCACGGTTCTCCCCGACGAGGCCGCCCACGTATTCCTCGCCTGAGACGCTGCCCGTCGCGTACGACTCGGTCACATCGGCAATATTGAGCCCGACGAGGCCGCCGCCACTCTCGCTCTCGCCCTCCACGTTGCCCGTCGCATATGACTCGCTCACCTCGCCATTGTTGAGCCCGACGAGGCCGCCCACGAGCTCGCCTTCCACGTTGCCCGTCGCGTACGACTCGCTCACCTCGCCACGGTTCTCCCCGACGAGGCCGCCCACTCTACCGTCGCCCTCCAAGACTCTACCGTCGCCCTCCACGACGCCTGTCGAGTACGACTCGCTCATATCGCCACGGTTCTCCCCCACGAGGCCGCCCACTCTTGCGTCGCCCTCCACGACGCCTGTCGAGTACGACTCGCTCACATCGCCACGGTTCTCCCCGACGAGACCGCCCACCCTTTCTTCGCCCTCCACGTCCACGTTCTTCAACTCGAGGTCCCGAATCTGGGCGTCCTGTTCAGTGGAGGCGAACAGCCCGACACGCACCTCGTCCGGCCGGTCGATGTGGAGGTCCTCGATAATGTTATTCTCTCCGTCGAACTCACCTCCGAAGTCTGCAATTGGGTCAAAGCCTTCGCTCGAGTCGTCAACTACGTCTGTATAGCCCGCCGTCTCCGAATCGAGGTCGTTCACAAGAACGTACTCCCCATTAAGATCATCACGCACCTCGTCCAGGTCATGCCAATCTTGGATCTCCGTCTGAGCCATAGCTACGGCATGCGGGGTAACCGTCATAAAGATCAAAAGCACAGGAATTACCAGTACTTTTCTTAATGATAACAGAGATAATGATATACTTAAATCCAAGGACGTATTGTTACACTTCATCCATATCAAATTTTGTTACTAATCTGAGCGATGTAAACATACCTATGATCATCCGTTTATACTCGCCAAAATTACGGGGTAAATTCGCCGCAGTGCGAACGGGAATTTCCTGATCCTTCCTGTAAAAGCTTGTTGCTGTTGTATTTGAGATCAACAATTACTTATTTTTCTTTATACTATGTCAGATTTATCAAATATATGATATGCATCACCACTCAGGGGCTTCACTCCTTATCGTAGGTTATTTATTGGTAGATTACGGCGGGGCGGAGATATCTGCGACAGCAGATTTCCTGCGAGTCATTTTCGTTGACGAGATGGTATATCAATACGATCAACAGGCAGCGCCCTGGTACCGGCATTCACTGGCCTATCTGAGTTATATAATCCTGGGGTTGACGGGTGTAACCGGCCTTGTGTACCAACTAATGCGTAAGATCCGGCGACGCGAGGCAGAGTTAGAAGCAGAAGTTGCTCAACGCAACCGCGAGTTGGCCGAACTGAAAGAGCAAACCGCGCAAGAATCTGAGGTGCTTAAAGAACTTGATGAAGCCAAATCCCGGTTTTTTGCCCATATCAGTCACGAGTTGAAAACGCCACTTGCACTCATTTCCGGTCCGCTATCGGATTTGCAGTCACAGGAACAACTCCGCAAAAATCCAAAAATCCGTCAGGAGTTCAATCGCATAACCCATAATGTTCAACACCTTGACAAAATGGTCCGGCAGCTCCTGGACTTGGCCAGACTTGAATTCGGTGAACTGCAGATCTCGCCGGAACCGGTTAATGCTACAGCATCCGTCCACAGGATTGTGGAGGCTTTCCGTAGCAAAGTGGATGAACATGAGCTTTCGATTGAAGTAAACGGTCCCGATAAAGAGCTTTTAGTAGATGCCGATCCGGTGCGATTGGAACAAGTGCTGATTAACCTGATCGATAATGCTATTAAGTTTACAGAGTCCGAAGGCCGCATTGACATAGATGTTCACGCTATGGAAGATGAACTTCACATTACAGTTGCAGATACGGGTATCGGCATTCCGGAAGAGCTGTACCCATGCCTTTTTAAACGGTTTTATAAGATTGACAATGGCCATGAGCGCCGACATGAAGGTACAGGGATGGGTCTGGCCATTGCCTCCGAAATTGTAAATTACCACAACGGCTCGCTTAAGGTTGAGAGTCAACCTGGGGAAGGCAGTACGTTTACCGTAGCCCTTCCCCTCAGCCAAATGACCACGGAAGAAATAAGCAATAAACTCGCTATTTCTCCGCCGGATGTACCTGTATCCCATTCATCACCGGACGAACCGATCGCTGCACACGCTTCCCGAAACGGTGAGGCTATTCCGGTCCTTGTCGTAGAAGATCACCCCGAAATGGCCATGTACCTCCAAAAGCTACTTGAAGATGAGGGGTATACAGTGGAGATCGCCCGCAATGGTATAGAGGCGTTTGACCGTATTGATAAACGTCCGCCGAGGTTGATTATAACCGATGTTATGATGCCGGAAATGGATGGATTTACATTTGTTCGTGATTTGCAAACAATGGAGCGATTTCAACACCTGCCCATCATCTTTATTACAGCTCTGGATGAACGGACGTCAAAAATGGAGGCGCTACGGATGGGTATTGACGACTACCTGACCAAACCTTTTGACGCACCATTGCTGAAAAAACGGGTAGCTGGATTGTTGGAAGCCGATGAGCGCCGCCGAAATTGGATTGCACAGAACGGTGTCACTTATGATCGGGCCCGGGAAGAAGTTAACTCCAAGGTCCAACATTTTTTGGAACAAGCTCGTCGGTATGTCATGGATAACATCCGGGAACCCGGCTTCGGTCCGGCTGAACTTGCAGACGCCCTTCACACCAGCCAACGCCAACTCAACCGCGATATCAGGGAATTGACCGGCCATACCCCTCAGCAGTTCATTCAGTCTATTAGGATGGAATACGCCTGGCAGTTGGCTGAACAGTCCGGTTTCACCCGGGTTTCCGAATTGGCTGAGGCCTGTGCCTATCGTGATGCGGATACTTTTTCTAAGAATTTTAAAAAACATTACGGAGTTCCACCTTCGGCACGACTTCGGCAGCCTGTGGAATAAGAAATAATCAGAGTTTTTACTTTAACTCTAACCGGCTATTCCGACTTTCGGAGGCCTCTCGTTTTACCTTATTCCGTAACTTATTTGGGAGTAAAATCGAACCTGCACCGCGTCTGGGAAACGGATATGATCGAATCCTGGAAAAAGCGGGTGCTGGTCGTGGATGTGTTTTGAATCGAATTTATCATTAAAAATGCAGTCATTTAATGGTGGTAAACCATAAACCACCTTCATTTCAAAACTACATTTTTAAAAGTTCATACTCTCTTTCTTTCCCCTTACCTTCAGAGTAGATCATGTAGGATTTCAAACCCTAAACAGATATAAGAGTATTGTATCTTAATTAAAGCTTTCTTATATTTATGATCCAATACGTTAAGCCTGATCAATACGAACGACGTGCTTCATTTTTTGGTTGAGTGTCTCAGTTTATGATACGCTTTTGCGTACCTATGGCATGATATTATTGATCAGGCTGCCATAGACTTGTTCTCTATGAATTAACCTACACTTAAAAACAATTCTCCATTATTATGAAGAAAAGTATTTTGGCTTTAGTTGCTGCGAGTTTATTCCTCTTTTCCTGCGGCAATGGCGATAACGGTGCTAACGGCGATGTTGTGGAAATTACCATCGAAGGTGACGACAACATGCAGTTCAACATGAACGAAATCGAAGTTGAAGCCGGACAAACGGTACGACTTACCCTCGAGCATACCGGTCAGATGCCGGTGGAAAATATGGGGCATAACTGGGTTCTTCTGGATGAAGGCACTGATAACAGCGCATTTGAATCCGCCGCGATGAATGCCGCAGATAATGAGTACATCCCTGAAGATATGTACGATGATATTATTGCATATACCGATCTGATCGGCGGCGGTGAAACCTCTACAGTGGAATTCGAAGCTCCTTCTCCCGGTACATATGACTTCCTCTGCTCATTCCCCGGCCACCCAGGCCCGATGAGCGGGGAATTTATCGTAAACTGATAATTCCTTTACTCCATATAGATCAAGCCGGTAGTTGTCTTTACAGCTATCGGCTTTTTTTAATATTCCCCTACAACCTCAATCCATTCTACCAAGCCCACCTGTTCCATTGCTTTGGCAAATCTTGTGTCGGAAGTCAGCATTTTTCCTTCGATAGCGATAGCTAAGACAATATAGACTGCATCATACATGCTGATCTGATGCAACAGCGCAAGATCAAATGACTGATCTTCCAGAAACTCGTTCGGGGTTACATCAAACGGAAAAGCACCGAGCGTTTGCCGGATTCGGGTTGCCTCATTTTTATCAAGTTCGCGGCGTCTCACTTTTTTGGCCAATACAGCCGAAGTTTCCAGATAGAACAGCCGCGGAATAAAATATTCAACATTACGGCTCAGATACGACCGCGCTTTATCGGCCTGTTCTTCATCCAAAAACCACTTCAGTCCGACCCCGACATCGATTACATATTTGGCCATTTAATCCCTTAATGATCTGATGCCTTCGTCGCTGTCGGAAAAGGTTCTTTTTTCTTTTTTAAATGCCTCATATATCTCATTGACCTTATTGATGGCTTCTTCCCTGGTATACTCGGATGCATACCCATCCAGCATGAATTTTATTTCTGCGTGCAGCGATCTACCATTAGCTGCAGCTTTCTCTTTGAGCCTTTTAACAGTCTCTTCGCTCAGATTTCTAATGAGTATGTTTTTCATAACCGACTCCCTTATTCCGTAGATGTGCTTGCACGTGATATCAAAACGATATCACTGTTTTGATATTACTTCAAGTCGATTTCTGCCATTTTTCCAACTCCCAAAGTTCTACATATTCCTGATGGCGGTTATTGCGTCTTTTGGTTTTCTTCGACCCGCCTTTAACTTTTCTTTTGATCACCCTGATTTTCTGAAATCGCTGGTGCGCCTCCAGTTCTTCGTCCATTGGATGATGAGACTGCGTTCCGGTAGTCTGACCCAGATTCGAAAAAAGCACCACCAGTTTGCCGTTATCTGACAGGTACTCCTTTGCCTGATCAAAAAACCGCTCAAATAAATCCGCCGGATAGTAAATAGCCTGATCCAATCCACTCGCCTCTTCCCCGGCCGGCAGCCAGGGTGGATTGAAAACAATCAGGTCAGCTTTCTGCTCCCATTTTTCAAATAAATCACAAACCTGTACCGAAATGCAGTTGCCTACACCTAAATATCGTGCGTTCTCCTGTATGGATATCACGGCATTCGGGTTGATGTCTGAGGCAAACACCTGATCAAACCCATGCTTACAAAGCTGGAAAGAAAGCACTCCGCAGCCCGCACCGATATCATAAGCCGAGGCCTTGCTACCCTGATATTTCGTCAGCCATTTATCAAAGAGGATCAGGTGATCAAAGCGGGTGGGGAAATAGGTGCCGTAAAACGGGTAAACCGGTTGATCCAACACAGGAAACTGAATGCCTTTTTGATACCATTGCCAAGAACTGTTCAGCCCCTGAATCTGAGGCAAGGTTAGGTAAAACCTATTTTCTTCGGGATAAAGTTTTTCCAACCACCCGATTTCCGGGGCTTTGGGTACGGCGATTTTGTGATCCTCCACCGGTATCAACAACCGATTGGAAGCCTCATGATAATCTGATCTAAGATTGCGATAACCCTTATAACTCCCTCTTTTGCCGGTACCGAATATTCGTTTTTTGAGATGATTGAGCAGACGTATTCCCGTTGGGTATTCATCATTAATCACCGCCTGATAACTGGCTTGCAGCTGCGTTGCCACTTCCGAAAAGTCTGTTTTTTTAGTGACAAGCTGTGGCTCATCATCTAAAACTACAGGTTCCGGGCGATGGGGTTGAATTTGAGTTTCCATAGAATTGACTTCGGTGGTTAAGCATCATCCGAAAAGAAATCAATGCCAAGAGCAATGAGTCCGGTTAACAAAAGCGCGTAGATTAATATACTAACAAGAGAGCCCCAAACAAGGGTGTCTCTGTTCATATGTAGAACCTTGGCTGCTACGGCAATTGCCCACACGCCTACCCAGGGGGTAATCAACAGGATATACCACCAGCCGTACCGATTGATATTGGTAGTCAGCTTTTCGGATACCGGCCGGTCAAACCATCGCCGCAGCCGTTCAATTCTTCTGAGTTGATGATAACCGAATTCAATCAACAATACGGGTGCAAAGTTGCCGGTAACGGAAAAGAAAATCACCGAAAACGGATCTAACCCCACCGCCATACCAGCCGGGACGGCCACATAAATTTCAAAAAATGGAAAGAATCCCAGGAACCATACCGTGGCAACCTGGAAAATATATTCTATCATTGCGCTGATGACTAACGTTTATCAAATCAACTTTGTGGTTTTCTGTTTATGCACGCTGCTGGTTACAATTATCTAACAGGGCAAAACTTAATTACTCACCTGAATTCGATTCTGAATATAGACAGAACTTCAGGATGAAATTACTTAAAGTAGGATAGATCGAGTCCGGCCTTTCGAGGAAAAGCCGTTAAGAAATCGATGCAGCGGAGCGTTAAAAAATAATCCGCACCGGTGAGGAGGGTGATCCGGGTTTGACGAAAGCAGAAGAACCTTCGGATTATTTTAGCGGAGCGGAATCGATTTTAGGCTTTTACTCGATCAGCCGGTGATTTTTTGGTCCTTTTTGATCAATCAAAAAGGACGGATGGGTACAATATGCTACTACGATGCTATTACTTAAGCAAAAAGAGTATATAAAAAAAGAATATTCAAACTGAGGTTACTTAGTATTTGATAGTTGCTTAATCCTATACTCTTCAACCGGATTGCCTTGCACCAAGTGTTCATCAATAATTCTCTCAAGCACCTCCGGTGTACACGATTGATACCATACCCCTTCCGGATAGACAACGGCGACCGGCCCCCGCATACACAGCCTCAGGCAATCTGCCTTACTTCGATAAGTTCCTCCGTGGCCGTCAAGATTTAGCTGTTTCAGGCGTTTTTTAAGGTATTTCCAGGATTCCTGACCAGTCTCGCTTTCACAACAATCCGGACCGGTACACAAAAAAATATGCCGCTGAATTTTTCCAATGGCCAACTTTTCGATTTTGTTTTGCCACTTTTTATCGGTGTCTTTTTTGCCCATGTTCCTGTTTAAATTGCTTCATAAAATATGATCAACGGTTTCATTACTGCTCTCTCAACGCCAAATTCTGCATTACTGATCTACGCGAATTACGGTGGATAGCGCTTAAGGCATTCCTTATCTTCATTCGCTGATTTTTATGAACAGGTACAACGATAGAATCGGCTCAAACGACTACCCCCACTACATGAGTTCAATTTCCGATCTTTGCAGACAAATAGCGGAATCCAAGCGGTTCAATAACTTTATCATGCTGGTCATTCTGGCGGCTGGTGTGGTGGTAGGAGTTCAGACCTACGGAGAAAAGGTTGCCGATTACAAAAATCTGCTTTGGACGCTCGATCAGATCATCCTGTTCATCTTTCTGGTGGAAATCATCATCAAGATGACGGCCGAGTCGCCTCATCCTATGCGGTATTTCCGGGATCCCTGGAATATTTTTGATTTCACCATTGTAGCCGTCTGCTATATGGCCCTGTTATTGCCTGACCTGGATGGCGCTTTCGTCGCCGTTTTTCGTTTGGCCAGGGTGATGCGTGTTTTCCGGCTGGTGCGAGCCATCCCTAAACTACGCATGTTGGTCGACACGCTGCTTAAATCCATTCCATCCATCGGCTATGTTGCGGTGCTTCTCTCCGTAATTTTCTATATCTACGCCACGATGGGGGTTTTTCTGTTTCGGGACAATGACCCGGTACACTTTGGCTACCTGCAAAACAGCATGTTGTCGCTTTTCCGGGTGGTGACCTTAGATAACTGGACCGACATCATGTACATCAACATGTACGGCTGTGATCACGAAAATTATGGCTATAGTGCCGCCAAGGGATGTACCGAACCTCAGGGTTTTGGTTTTGGTGCGGCATTTTACTTTGTCAGTTTTGTGCTCATTGGTACTATGATAGTTTTAAACCTGTTTATTGGAGTCATAATGAACAGCATGGATGAAGCGCGTAAAGATGCCCGACAACTATCCGATCTTGAAAGTGCACTTCGGGAAGAGACTTTGCAGGATGAGCTCGCCCGCATTTCCGATGAGCTTGATGAAATGAGACAACGCATCGACTCCATATCCGGGCGGCATGGGAAGAAGTAAGTGATTTATCTAAACACAGATTTTTTCGTCATCAAAAAGAGCGGAATTCACTACTACTTTCGGTACTTATAAACCTTCTCATTATCCCGTCCTGTCACATAAAAAGCATCCATGGAGGCACTCACGCTTAACCCCCTGGGATCTACGGTTTGTTCACTAACATCAAAAGCATTCCCGTACTCCGCTGATTGCAATTCATAGGGTTCCTGCAGGTGATATTTCAGCACTTCTCCCCGGTCGGTATCCATCAAGAGCATGATTCTGCCATCATCAATAATTTCAAGTCCACGAACCGCTTCTTCCTGATCGGAGATATCAAGCGTGTAAACCAGTTCGGCCGTGGTCACATCCCAGGGTTCTGATAATTCCAGCTGAAACACCGCACTTTTATTTCGATCATCGATAAAAAGCCGGGACCCATCCGGATGAAAATCAAAGTCGTGGCCCCGGCTTACGAAATCACTTAAGCTTTTATACTGACTTTTTGAAGCGGTGCTGATATCCCAAGCTTCATCCATTTTATAACCGTAAATTTCGGTCCGGTTAAAAACCCATAATTTTTCACCATCCTCCCGGATGAACAACCCATGGGCCACCGATCTCAACGGAAGTCTGCCTAAATCATCAGACAAATTCAATTCTATTGAAAAACCGGCAGACTCAATATCCCACGGCTCGCTAAGGGAGTAATTGGCCACATTTACGGACCTGCGCCCCACCACAAATAATTCACTTCCATCCGGGTGCCAGTCTGTTGCCCGTGCGTTAGAGGTATGTTCCGATATATCCAAAGACTTACCGGTATAGGAAAATCCATCGAATGAATAACCGGTATCGGATTTAGCGGAAAAATCAGACCAAAAAAGCAGGGCAACTCCGAGCACAACTGTTCCAGAGATTCGGTAAAGTTTCATGTTGTCGATATATTTTTCGTTCATTAAAAAGTAACAGCCTGGAACTCTGCACATTGCCTTCAAAATAAATACATTACCCCCCATTATCTTAAAATTTCTGTTACTTTTTTCGTGATTTTGCCTTTATTTGAATCCTGACCCAAGCACCCACAATTAATTTCATGGCACTCAGGCAAATCGAAATTATCATCCCCAAAGGGAGTCAATATGCGCTGGAGCAAATCAGGGCTGATGAGTCGGTAGTGCATATCTGGGATGAAACTTCAGCCATCGGAAGCGACCATCTTTTAAAAGTGCTTGTTGATGCTGCTCATACCGAGCAGTTTTTGGACAAAGTTGAACACTATTGGGTACTGCCAACGATTTCAGGGTGGTGATGCTTCCGGTAGAGGTCACGCTTCCGCGATTAGAAGAGCCTGAGGCTGAGAAGCAAAAAACACAACCCTGGGAACAACCGATCCAGGGCATCCGTGTCAGCCGGGAAGAGCTCTACTCGGATATTTCAGATGCTGTTGCATTGACGAGAGTTTATATGGCCATGGTCGTGCTATCAACCATCGTGGCTGCTTTGGGAGTGCTCCGGGATAATACGGCTGTGGTGATTGGCGCGATGGTCATTGCCCCGCTTCTTGGCCCCAATGTGGGTCTTGCCCTATCCACAGCTCTCGGTGATTTTGACTTGGCCATTAAGTCGCTGAAAACGAATCTGGCCGGCGTATCAACTGCCTTTGGTATTTCGGTAATCCTTGGTTACCTGATACCCGTTGATCCTGATGTTTATGAAATTGCCATCCGAACGGAGGTTCATCATTATGATATTGCTTTGGCTCTGGCCTCCGGAGCTGCCGGTGTTCTTGCTTATACGGTGGGGATGTCAGCTGCCGTGATCGGTGTGATGGTTGCCGTGGCCCTGCTGCCACCGCTTGTTACTGCCGGGCTCCTGCTCGGAGATATGCAGTGGACTCTCGCTTTATATGCCGGACTTTTACTGATCACTAATGTCATCTGCGTGAATCTCGCCGGGGTAGCGACTTTTATTTTTCAGGGCGTGCGCCCGCGAACTTGGTATGAAACCACCAAGGCAAAACGGGCAAACAAAATGGCGATCATGCTCTGGCTTGTCTTGCTGATTATCTTGATGATCCTTATTTATTACAGTGGATAACCCATCTTTATGATGCATGTTGTTGGCTATGAAGACACCTTGTTTTGATCGAACTGTTTTATATTACCCTTTTAATTTAATGTGATCTCATGAGAACTGCGCTTATCATCTTGTTGGTTGCCGTTGTTACGGTGGGAATCTGGGCGGCATCAATGCAACATTCATCCGGAGATAACCCCGTACGCTATTCTGCCCATTTTGATGAGTCCATTCCTTGCTCCCTACACGTTTTGGAAGTTGACTTAACCCATCCCGGGGTTTATTTCCGGTCGGTGCTATCCTCGAAAAATGACCGGCAGGTGCTGCCGGGTCTGGAGAAACTAACTTCCATGACTTACGTTTACAAGGAACAGAGCTATACCGTCGGGGGCATTAATGCGGATTTTTTCAGTTTTGATAGCGGCTATCCCGTAAATCTGCATGTGGGGGATTTTATTCCGGCAACACCCGGTCATGATCGGTCGGTTTTCGGAAAAACTTCGACGGACAGCCTCTTCATTTCACCAATTGAATTTGAAGCCAAGCTTGAGTATGACGGAATGTCCGAGACCATCGGCCGAATTAATCCTCTGTATCGCAGTGAAAATCCGGTTTTGTATACCTCCTATTTCGGCAAACCCATTCATACGGACACTACAGGTTTAGGCATCGGATTCAACCACCTTGGCGAGGGTAGATTTCAGCAGGAAACCGAAGAATGGCTTGAGGGTGAAATCGGAGCTGATACTTTCGATTTGGTCGTAACCTACCCGGATCACCACTTTGATCCTGATGATGTCCGCATTTCTTTGCAATACAATCCGCTCAGGCATCCGATAGCACAGGCCGTGGGCGGCGGGCCTCAGATGGTTGCCGGCGGCGATGTCATTGTTGATGACGCCGCTGAAGCCGAAGGGATCGGCCCCGATTTTGTTGAAACCCGGCATCCGCGAACGGCAGTGGGTTTCAATGCGGATCAAACCAAACTCTATCTGGTCACCGCAGACGGGCGCAGTGAAGAGAGCGCGGGAATGAACCTGCACGAGCTGAGCGACTTCATGATTTCCATTGGCGCAGATCACGCCTTAAATCTTGACGGAGGCGGCTCAACCACCATGGTCTGGGATGGCTCGATTAAAAACCACCCATCGGATGAAGAGGGCGAGCGTGCCATCGCCAACGGCTTGCTGATTTTTGTAAAAGATTGATGATTTTTAAAAAGCCACGGATTTGCACCGATGAGCACGGATTTTTTGGGGATAGCTCAATAAAGCATCCGTGGTGATTAATTTGTCAATTTAACATGCTATATAAGGCGTTGTAGTTGCAACAAATGTAATTATCAACCTAATAGTTTATTCTGACGATAAGGATAAAGTTGCGATGAAGCCATTGACACCAACAAGTCCGTAGCGTAGCGAAGGACGACCGAACTAAAGCCCCGACCGTTCCGCTGGAAAGCGGATAAGGTCGGGGAAAAAGGTGACATCAGTGATAACAAGTCCTGAGCCGCCGGAGGTGGCGCAGGACGACCGAAAGCCGGAACGGTGGCACCTTTCGGCCGCCCCTCTCCGCCAGCCGGCGGACGGGGCTTGGTTTGGGTAAGGAACTTCTTGATCCCTGGGTTTCGCTTCACGGCAATCGCTATCGCTCGGCACGCTTCGCTTCACCCAGGGCTTTTGTACGATCGTCCTCCGCTACGCTACGGACTTTTGGTTAAACGGATAATTGTCCATTTGATGCAACTACAATCGCCCGTTAAAATTCATATAAAGAAGTTATAGGAAGTTAAGTTAGCAGCTTTAATAGACCACTTCAGGAAAAACTCCCGGGTTACCGAAGAAAGGTTCTTCACTCAAATGAAACTGGTTGGCCTCGCCTTCTTCGCCGGATATGGTTCCCCCGATATTTAACCCTTGTGGCCGGATATAGTCCGGATCAATTTGGATTTCCCATTGGTAGCCGGCATCGGTATTTCGATAGGAAACATCGATGTCATCTGGAACATCGGTTTGCTCCATAAATTCCATGAAAAACGGGGTAAAAGTGGCAATTTCAACATTGCGGATGCCGCGGAGTGCGAAATAATCACCGGTAAATTTGTATGCGGATATCGCATGCGATTCCTCCTCACGATCCGGAAGCAGTTTCAGGATGATTTCGCTGTCGTCAATGTTGGTTCGGTTTTCAATTTCATCGCTGAGTATCACAAAGGCGTGATCTCCGTAAACAGCGTCAGATGCGTAAATGGGCTCCTCGCTCTTCATTCGAATGACTAAATTCAACCGATCTTCGCAATCGATCAACCGGGTCACTCCGCTTATGGCATCATGGCCGGTATGATCAAGACGGTACCAGTTTTCTTCAGGGATATTGGCGTAATCATAATTGGGACACTGCTCGTATTCGGCAACGGACATTTCGTTGCGCCGCGTAGTCCAGATACCGTCTTGCTCGACTTTAGACTGACGAAATTGTATTCCGGTCAGCTCATTTCTAGTCTCGTAAAGTATATCATCGAGTTCGGCAACCAGGCCATCTGCCCATGGATCACCTTCGGTTAGACCCACGAAATCATCCACGGCTTCTACGGCCCGATCCAGCTTCAAATGTTTGTTGTTATAATCAATTTCCATACCGGGAGTGACGACCGGAGTGAGCGGGTGATCCTCCCAGCCGTAGGCACTGTAGAAATCAACCACAGGCATTAATGCCTGCGCAGCTTGGTCACCATATAAATCCGAAAGTGCTGTTTGAAGGGCTTCCTCCGGATCATAGCCCGCCGGATCCTGGGCGTACAACCCTACGGTATAAACACCTATCATAGAGGCATAAGGCTCATTCATCGGGTTGGATATAATTCCGGCAGCTTCCGAGGCAAGTTCCGCATCCCGGCCAGAAAGCGGCGCCAGGAAAATCCGCCATGACTCAAAATCATTAACCGGAAAGTTATCCCAAATTAAGGGCTTGCGCTGCATGAGTTCGCCCCATTCAGCGGTTTCCTCGCCGGTGATTTCTGCCACGGCAACATCAACACCCGTCCAGAAAAGGGGTACATCATCGTTGACGCCTTCACCGAGTTTGCGGATGTAATCTTTGCTCCCGAAAGAATTGGTGTAGGTGGTAGGACAAACCGTCAATTCGCCACCTACTGATTCCACCCATTCGTTCATTCGGTTAATAACCTCGACATGGGCGTCGGCCAGATCATCAAAAGCCTCAAGATCTTCATCATGTTGGAGCACCTGTGGTACATCATCCAAAAACAGTGCGAAATGGCGAACGCCCAAATCGTACATAGACTCAAATTTTTCGATCATGGCTTCGAAGTCCTCTTCGGAACTGTACACCATGTCCAACCCCGGACTCAATGCATAATGGAGATTCACATCGTGGTCTTCCGCATGGGATAAGAGTTCTTCAAATTCCTCAAGCCACTCTCCTTCGTAAGGGTCGCGCCATTGACTGCGATGATAGGGATCATCCTTGGGCGCATAAAAATAATCCGTGAGTTCAGCCCTGCCCATTAATTCAATCATGTCACGGCGCTCCTGATGAGTCCAAAAGCTACCATAAAACCCTTCAACTACACCTTGATACTCAAATTCACCGGACTGAGCAGGTGCTTCTGAACATGCAGAAAACGTAGCAATGGTGATAAAAACTAAAAACGGGATGGTTTTAAAGTTTTGATGAGATCTATTCAACAGCATATTTGAGTGAGTTTACAGCGGTTTTTGTCCGGTTATCCGGTTCCAGCAAAAGTAGCAGCTGGCAAGTTCATTATTTTTGAGTTGTTGTAGTTCTTCAACAGCATTTTGAAACTCTTCAGTCGAAACCTTGCCACGGCGGACCAGCTCTTCCCTGGCGCTATCGGCATTACCGATAATATTATCCACCCACATGTGAAATTCCGGCTGATCATAATGGTGATTTTGCGGAGCCACACTGAGATTAAGTTTCTGAAATCCGGCTCGCTTTAGCAAGTAATACATTTTGATTCCGATCATGGCATCACCACCAAGTTCGGATTGCAACTCTACAAATTTGCGCCAGAGGGATTTGAACTTCGGGCACTCCGGATAGAAATCCAGGTTTAAAATGGCATTTTCCTGAAAATAAACGGTACCACCAGGCTTTAATACGCGAAGTGCTTCGCGAATCACAAGATCGGGCTTTGCAACGTGCTCAAGTATATAGCGCCCATAGACTTTGTCAAAGGTGTGATCATCAAATGGCAAATCATGGACATTACCCTGAATGAATCGCAACTGATCATATTCTTCCGGACACTGACTGAGTTGTTCTTCTGAGAATTCAACGCCCGTCATGATTCCACTGCTAAGTTTTTGAGCAACTTCCGCGGCAAGCACTCCCACTCCGGAACCCAGCTCCAAAACGGTGTCATTCGGATTGGGATCAATGAACCGGATGAAGGGTGGGTTGGTCAGTTTATTTAATAATTTTAGCCGCTGTTGCTCTGAAACAGAGGTACCGTGAATGTAGTGTAATTGCTCCATACCGGAAGAGTACGAAAAATGTCACCCCATTTCCATGGTTGGATCCCTGATATAGCTCTGCTAAGCCTCTACCGGCTCTCTGGCCGGCGACCGTAAAGAATTTACCGTATTCTTCAACCCCTCCTGATAACCTGTTGGCCGATAGAACTTTTCTTCAAACTTACTGCTATCGAGGATATAATCACACTCGTACTGGTAGGTCATTTCAAGCAATTCGCGAGCATCGGCATTAAACGGGCTGACCATCTTAAGCATCCAGGGTTTCAGAAGCGAATATCCAGGTGGAGCATTCATTAGTTCTGCGGTAAGCTGTATGAATTCTTTTCCTGTTAATGCCTGCGAGTCTGTCGGAAGGTGCCAAATTTGGTTCCACACTGTTGGAGTGTTACCCAGCAATGCAGTTGCTTCAACCGCATCCGGGGTGAAAGTGGAAGCGTGTTTAAAGTTATCATGGCACACCCAGGAGGCTTTTTTACCATGAATTAATTTCTGAAAGACCATTTTGTAGGCCAACGAGTTATCTGCACCCGGACCGTAAAAATCCGCCGACCGGACGATGATTCCCTGCAAATTGCCTTTTTCAATCTCTGTTAACATCTGCTCCGCTATGCGAGCTCTTACCTCTCCTTTTTGGCTGCATGGGTTCATTTTTTGATTTTCGTTTATCGGCCCTGCTGCTCTTCCATAGCAATACATATTATCGAAGAAAACCAATTTAACATCATGTACTTTGCAGGCTTCCAAAACATTTTCCATGACCAGGGGCCAGGTTTTTTGCCAAACCTCCGTGTTATAGGTGAAGCCCGCTGTTAAGTAAGCGACTTCGGATCCTTTAACCGCTTTTATCGTATGGCCGATATTGGTTAAATCCGCAGGGAAGATTTCATCCCCCGGATTAATGCGTTGCGGATTGCGGCTCACTAATCTGATCTGATCCGTATAGCGGGGTAAAGCAGAGGCCAGTCCATTACCTATGACACCTCCGGCACCAAGAATTGTTTGCATTTCAGGCAGGCTAAAAAGTAAGGGGTAACATTTTTTACGAACCACTCCCCCAAAGGAGCATTCCATCACATAGAGCCGGGATATTCTTAATCAGCTATAAACCGACCAGAAACTTCATTCAACCGACATAACCTAATGAAAGGAAGCAGGTTATGCATCAACTTCAATTACCCGATTTTAACTTTTAAATTTATCCCGGATAGCTTCCTGAAATATAACCTTTTAAGTCTTCTATTTCCTCTTTTTGTTTATCAATAATTGACTTTACAATATCACCGATAGAGATTACTCCGACTACTTTGTTATCATTCAGCACGGGTAGGTGTCGGAAACGCTTATCCGTCATCAATCCCATACACTCCTCAACGGAGTCACTTGGTTTCACCGTAGTTACATCTGAAACCATAATCTCTTTAACTAAAGTATCTTTTGACGTTCGTCCCTTTAAGATGATTTTATTTCGATAGTCTCTTTCAGAGATGATCCCTTTCAACTCTTGCCCTTCCATCACTAATAAAGCACCTACCTGATGTTCCGCCATTTTGGAGATAGCATCAAATACTGTATCCGATGGACTTGTATGATAAACATCTTCGCCTTTTTTGGACAAAATATCCCGGACTTCCATACCGACCTCCTTTTTAAAGATAGAATTTTTGGACAGCTGCAATCCATTATTTAACGACTTGCATTACTGTAAATGTATTATAACTGATCACTTATGCAAGAGCTATTTTGAACTAAATTACTACATGCCCTGTTATTGAGATAACTAAAATGTAATTCATGACGATTTACGATGAAGGTTTTTATTTTTTTACTGTTGTCTTTGATTCTTCTTTCGGGCTGCGGAGGAGGAACGCTCCAGGAAGGTGAAGCAAGTTGGTATGGACCCGGCTTCGATGGGCGATTAACTTCCAGCGGTGAAGTTTACAACTCTTCCGACACAACCGCCGCTCATCGCACGCTTCCCTTTGATACTGTTGTGAGGGTGATTAACACTGAAAACGACAAAAGTGTGGATGTTCGGATTAATGACCGTGGCCCCTATGAGGGTGACCGCATCATCGACTTGTCACGAGCCGCCGCTGAAGATTTGGACATGATGGACTCCGGTGTAGCTGATGTCCGCCTGGAATTGGTAGAAGCAGGGGGCCGCATTCCCCGGGACCTGGATCAGGAAATGTATACCATTCAGGTCGGAGAATATAATTCACCGCCATTTGCGAAACGCCTCGCTGAAGAAATTGGTGGTGACGCCCGTTTTGAACCGGTATTTTTCTTCAACCGGAACCGGTACATGGTTTATTACGGGCGATTCACCAGTATAAGCGATGCTGAACGCCAGATTGAAAGCCTCCGGGAAAGAGGCTACGATGGATTCGTTAAACAAATTAACTGATTTTTCTGATCGAGATCGCTTTATTGCTTACAGTGTCTTTAAGAAAAATAATGCTGCTATTTGGATGCAGAAGGGAATCAAGGTAAATCAGTAAATTTGAAAAATTGGTGTAGTTGGCTGCCATCGAGCCCATGAATGGTAGGGACGCAATGCATTGCGTCCCTACGAATCAACTCAACCGAATATACCGAACCGACCGGATCAAATCCTGGCGTTTTCTTACAGGTACTATTTTAGTAAAGTTACGCTCTGCGTTCGGCGATCTTGACCCATCCGGGCTGTGATCACATATACACCGGATGATAAGCGTGAGCCATCAAACTCAAATGCGTATTCTCCGGGAGCATATTCACGGTCTGTTATTTGCGTAACCCGCTGCCCGTAGCTGTTATAAACATCGATGACAACTCTACCATCTGACGGCACTGAAATCGTGAAATTGGTAACCGGATTAAACGGGTTCGGATAGGCGGTGCTTAACTCAAACTCTCTGGGTATATCAACCTGGGTATCCGCCATAGTTGAAAGGTTAACAGAAAAGGTCAATGTTTCGGAATATTCTCCCTCTCCGGCCTCGTTTTCGGCTCTTATCCGCAGATAGTACTCGCCCTCTTCGAGATCGGTTTCGTAGGAGGTTTCACTTGTCTCGGCATCTACGATATAATCAGAAAAATCCTCATCCTCACTGATTTGAATCCGATAGCGATCCGCTCCCGGCATGGCATCCCAGGTTATGGTTGGACCCTGATCTACTGACTCATCAGCCTCCGGGGAGGTTATGGTAACCACATCAGGGGTGGCAAGGATTCGATACATTTCTCCTGTAGCATACGATAGCACATAAATTTCACCATCTACATCTTCTCCGAAAGACGAGATCATGTGATCCGTATCTGCCAAGCGGACATTCGATATTACCTCCTCGGCTTCCGTATCATAGTCAAGCGCCCAAATGACACCATTGACATAATCCCCGTAAACATACTTGCCGTAAAGCACCGGATTTCTTTCACCCCGGTAAACATAACCACCTGTTACCGAAGCCCGACCAAGCCCGTCCTCTCCGTGACGATATTCATAAATCGGCATCTCTAATCCCTCTTTATCGCAGCTGCTGCCGGGTGGGAAGCAATTTGATCCTTCCACAATATTCCATCCGTAATTTTTTCCCCCTTCGACAAGATGAATGTACTCCCATTCATTTTCACCAACATCGGCTACCCAAAGTAAATCTTTTTCGGTATCGAAACTAAACCTCCAGGGATTTCGAAATCCGTAGGCGTAAATTTCATCCTCACCGTCATCAGAATCTGCGAACATATTGTCTTCAGGAATTGCGTATGACCTGCCATCGTCAGACTCCTGGTCTACATCAATCCGGAGCATCGCACCCAAAAGGGAAAACGTATTTTGGCCATCTTCTTCAGGATCGCCGGACCCACCTCCATCTCCGGAAGCAATGTAGAGGTAGCCGTCGGGACCAAAGGTAATCTGCCCACCATTGTGATTAGATCGAGGTTGATCAAATTCCAAAATGATTTCTTCGCTGTCTTCATCCACTTCACCATTTTCGGTATAAAAACGGGAAATTACCGTTCTGCGGGGATCATCAGCGATATAGTTAATATACAATCTATTGTTATCCGCATAATTCGGATGAAAAGCCAATCCAAGCAACCCTTGTTCACCACTAAAAACTACTTGATCCGAAATATCCATCCACTCTACGGCCTCAGCATCCGGGTTTTCAGGGTCGAGACGATATATGTAGCCTCTTTGGGATAAGGCGTAAACATAGTTTTCATCATTATCAGGGGTTTCCAGCCCAAGAATATTATCTACAGTGACATCCGGGAAGACCCGTTCCAGTATAATTTCTTGCGCTGAAACAGGTAAGGCTGCCAACAGTGTAACCAGAATCAAAAGAGTAAAGGGGTAGATTTTATACATATTGATGCGAATTAGAAAGATTTATGCAATAATGATACTATGGACAAATGTGTCACACTGATTTGACAAAAATGATACCATTCTGTTCAGTTTGTGATCAAGCAGCCATTACCAGGGTTGCCATACTTTCAAATTATTTCGTTTTTAAAGCCACGAAATCTATCAATCAGACTATTACAAAATTTTCATGGTATGAGAACACTAATACGCACAAGCTTGAGCTTGCTCTTTACAGGGGTTGCTTTACATGTATACGCACAAGATCAGCAGAATGACTTATCCCAACTCACCCCGGGTGACTTCGCCCAGTGGGAGCGCATCGCAGCTACTGAAATCGCACCCGACGGTGACTGGTTTGCCTATAATATCTCACCGGTTGAAGGTGACGGGTGGTTGAAACTCATCGAAACAGGTGAAGACCCGGATGATGCGAAAAAAATGGATTATGCCGAACAACCCGGGTTTTCATCGGATGGTAAGTGGTTTGCCTTCCGGATTGGCGTATCCGAAGAAGAAGAGCGTGAATTACGAGAACAACAGGAACGGGTAAAATACGATCTCGGGCTGATGAACCTGGAATCCGCCGAGATTGATACCTTCAGCAACATTTCCGGTTATGACTTTTCGGATGACGGAAAGTTTCTGGCCATGCGCAAGTATGCTCCTGAAAACTCAGATTACAGCGGCAGAGATGTCATCTTGCGAAACTTGCAACAGGAGTCCAACCAGATTTTCGGAAACGTCGCTGAAAGCAGCTTTAACGACGACGGCTCATTGTTTGCCATTCTGATTGATGCCCATGAAAAGCTCGGCAACGGTGTTCATGTGATCGATCCTCAAAGCACATCCACAAGAGTACTCAGCAGCGAAACGACCCAATACAGCTCGCTGACCTGGAATGACGACGGTACAGCGCTTGCTTTTCTGAAAAAGACCGAAGATGAAGACTACAAAGAACCATCTCACAAAGTTTTCGCTTTTTCAAATCTGGACAGCGATTACAACAAGCAGGTTTTAGACCCGGCTGATATCTCTGATTTCCCTGAGGATCATCGGACTGTAGACTACCGGTCGCTTCGCTGGTCCGATAATAGTGAACAATTATTCTTCGGGATTAAAGAGTGGACCGAAAAGCCGGAGGATGAAAACGACAACGACGAAGACGATCCCGACGCCCACCTCGATCCGACCAATGTCGAGGTTTGGCACTGGAAAGATGATCCGATCCAGCCGCAGCAAAAAGTTCAGCAGAATATGCTGAAGGAATCCAACTTCATGTCGGTTTGGCATCTGGATGACGACCGCTTTGTTCAGCTAATGGATGATCATGAGCACTCCATCACATTGACCGGCGATCAACAACATGCGGTGCTCTACGATCCAACGCCCTACATGCCGAGATTTCGCGAGAGCTGGAACGACGTTTATATGGTCGATGTCGAAGACGGATCACAAGAAAAAATCCTGGCTCGCCATGAAACCGTGCAGGTTTCGCCAGACGGACAGTATATCCTCTATTTTCGCGACAACGACTGGTGGACTTTTGAAAATGACACCTACCGCCATCGCAATCTGACCGAAAACGTCGATGCTGAATTCAACGACACCACTTCGGTTACCGGTCGTGAATTTGATCCGCCACACGGTTCCGGTCAGTGGGCAGAACAAGACCGCTGGGTGCTGCTATACGATCAGTTTGATGTCTACAAAGCACGACCCGCCGGTGGTGATGTCGAAAGAATTACCGAAGGTTCTCAAGATGAAATCCGCTTCCGGCAAGCTCGACCGGACCCATCTGTAGATGCGTTGGATCCGAGAGGAGATATTTATCTTTCCATGTACGGTCATCGGACCAAAGACCGCGGATACGCTCGCGTCGACCGCCGCAATCAGCTTGATACGTTGATTTACGAGTCTAAGATGATCAATCAAATTGCTGTTTCCGAAAACGGTGATGGATATTTCTTTCAGTCTCAGACAGCCGTGGATTCACCGAATATGTACTACACCGAAGAAGAAAACGGCTTTGACGACGCTGTAGCTCTGACCAACACCAATACCCAGCAGGAGGATTATCACTGGGCCGACGATGAATTGGTCTCCTTCACCAATGAGCGCGGTGAAGAACTCGAAGGCCGATTGATTTACCCGGCTAATTATGATCCGGATGAAGAGTATCCGATGATGGTCTATATATACGAACTCCGGTCTCAGACGATGCACAGCTACTCGATGCCTAACCGAACGAGTGCCTACAATCAGCGACGGTTTTCTTCGGAAGATTACTTCGTTTTCGAGCCCGATATCACGTACGAACTTCGGCGTCCGGGTGAGTCGGCAGTTGAAAGTGTCGTTCCGGCCGTAGAAGAAGTCGTGGAAAATTATCAAATAGATGAAGATCAAATCGGGTTGGACGGTCATTCCTGGGGAGCATATCAAACGGCGTTTATCATCACCCAGACCGATCTGTTTTCATCGGCAGTTGCCGGTGCGCCGTTGACCAATATGATTAGCATGTACAATTCCATCTACTGGAACACCGGTGTTCCGGATAAAACCATTTTTGAAGTGAGTCAGGGCCGCTTCCCTGAGCCCTACTGGAAAGACTGGGATAATTTCGTGGACAATTCCCCCATCTTTCAAATGGAAGACACCGACACCCCGCTCCTGCTCATGTTTGGTACGGAAGATGGAGCTGTCGACTTTAATCAGGGTGTGGAACTTTACAGCACCATGCGCCGAATGGAAAACCCATTTGCCATGCTCGTGTATGAAGGCGAAAACCACTCTCTCGCCCGCAAAGAAAACCAACTCGACTACGCCAAACGCGCTTTCCAGTGGCACGATCACTATCTGCTTGATGAAGACCCGGAAGAGTGGATCATTGAAGGCCTGCCCTATATCGATCGGCCCAAAATGATTGAGGATTAGTTTTCTAACTGACTAACCCGTGTTTGTCTGAATTTAGAGCTAACGTGTCCGGGTGATTAGAGCCCGGCACGTTGGCTTAAAACCACTCGTAACGGGTCTGGAAATAAACCCAAAGTTGTTTCTACTGCATTTACCCTTTCTCCCTGAATAAAACTTTCGGAATAATCCAGAGGTAGGCCGCCATCCCGAAGAGTTCAATAAGGGATTGCATCACTACGATAAATGCTGTGATTTCGAAGGACTCCGGCAATGCCAGCGCCACCGGTAACACGACAAAGGAATTCCGGCTTCCAAAACTAAATGCCAGTGCTCTTCCCTCCTCTTTGGGCATCATTGTGAATCTTGCCATTACTTTTGCAAGTACTGCCGAAATAATCAGAAAAAACACAAAGACGATGGCTGGGTAAATCAGCTGCGAACTTGCTGTAAATATCACATCAGCCTGAGACCCCGCTATCAAAAAAATCACCAATGCCAAGAGGGGTACCGGCAACCAGACCATTCCTGCAATAATCGCGGATCTTTTTTCAGGCTCTTTGTTTACCCACCTTTGGGTAAACCAGGCAACACCAAGGGGGAGAAGTATGATGGTTGTAAATGCGATTAAAAGTTCGTCTGTAGCCAGAGATACCGTTAATTCATCCCCCAGAAAGAGAAACAGATAGATCGGCAAAAGCAGAATCTGAAACAATAGGCTCACTGGAGAAAAGGCAATGGCTCTTTCGGTATCTCCTCCGCCGAGATTTGTAAACGTAATAAACCAGTCCGTGCAAGGAACGAGCAAAACAAGCGCAACTCCTAATCGAATTGCAGGGGAATCCGGTAGAAGTGTAATCAAACCCAGGACTATCAAAGGAATAAAAATAAAGTTGCCTATGAGAGCCGTATTTATAAATCGCCGATCCCGAAAAGCGCCTGAAACCTTAGCAAATGAAACCTGAGTAAATGTAGCATACAGCAATATGCCAAGTGCCGGCCAGATGAATAGTTCAAGTGCAGAACTAAATTGCGGCACCTGAGTACCGAGCAGCAGCCCGGCCACAATGGCTCCTATATAAATCAGTACCTGATATTTCTCAAGATTAGATCGCATCCGCATTTTTAATCAAAAAAAGCCGGCAACTTCCCGAATTGAAATTGCCGGCCTTGTTTTACCTGCTATAAGATAACCTAAAAAATCAGGCTTCTTCTTTAAGCGATTGCTGGAGCTTTTCCCAATCTCCGAGGAACTTTTCTAATCCGATATCGGTCAACGGGTGCTGGATGAGTTTTTCGATCACTCCGAGCGGCATGGTCGCAACATCAGCGCCGAGCTGGGATGCTTCCACGACGTGCATGGGATGGCGTATACTCGCAGCAAGCACTTCGGTTTGATACCCATAATTGGTGTACATGTTTACAATCTCACCGATCAGATTCATACCATCGGTCGAAATATCATCCAGACGGCCAATGAACGGGGAGATATAGGTAGCTCCGGCTTTTGCAGCAACAAGAGCCTGCGGAGCAGAGAAGCAGAGCGTGCAGTTGGTGCGGATACCTTCTTCCGAAAATGTTTTCAATGCTTTAATACCCTCTTTAATCAGAGGTACCTTAACCACAACATTGCCGGCAATTGAAGCGAGGCGCCGCCCTTCTTCCATGATGTCATCATAAGTTGTACCAACTACCTCAGCTGATACATCTCCATGTATTTCATCACAAATTTTGGCGATATGGCCTTCAAAATCTTTTACGCCAATTTTAGCACACAACGATGGATTCGTGGTCACTCCATCGAGCACGCCCATGGCATTTGCTTCTCGGATTTCATCAAGGTCAGCAGTGTCAATAAAAAACTTCATATTTGGCAGATTGCATTTGGAGGTGCGTATATTTTATCATGATCTTAATCGTTTGATCAAAACCTGTTGATTAATAGCTCATTCTGTAGCAAAGGGACCCAAACGAAGCTCACCTCAGCTACAGTACAGCAAATTAGTAGACTCGTTCAAGATTCCTGAAACTTTGGTTACTACCATTCGTCAAAGGTGCGAGCAACCTTTTAAAACTACACTTCATTAAAGATACAAATTACTTTGCGGAAAATAAGCATTCTTGCACTTTTACCCGTCCTGCTGCTTCTATCATGTAGCGGAAATAATTCAGAGGAACCAGAGCGCAGAGGAGGGGGTGGACCCGGCGGAGGTGACCGCGGATCGGCTGTTGAAGTCAGTGAAATTGAACACAAAGAAATCGTGGATCAGATTCGTTCCTATGGCTCGGTTCGGTCACAGGACCTCGTTCGGGTTGTTCCGGAGCTGAGTGAACGCATTACCGAAATCCATGTTGATTTGGGAGATACCGTCAGCGAAGGGGATTTACTCGCCCGACTTTATGATAACACATATCGCGACAATGTTCGCAGCGACGAGGCTACCTTGCGACAGCGCAGAGTTGCCCTGGAGCGTGACAGCACCACCTACCAGCGGCAACGCACTTTGTACGATCGCGGTGCTATCAGTGCTTCAGAATATGATGAAGCTCGTTCAACGTATGAATCCACCCAAGCGGATTTTGAATCAGCGGAAGCTTCTCTTACACAAAGCCGGGAAGATCTTAAAAAAACGGAAGTACGCTCACCGGTAGATGGCGTGGTCTCTCGCAGACATCAATCCAGGGGAGATTTAGCTTCGACCGGACAGGAGTTATTCGATATTTCCTCAACCGTTGGATATGAAGTTCGCCTGTATATTCCGATGCGGGAGTGGAGACGCACTTCCATCAACCAGCAAGTACATTTGCGTGCTTCCGGCGACTCTGATTTTGATGCTCAAGGCGTAATCTCTCGCCGAAGTCCGGATATCGACCGAACAACCGGGCTGGGTGAAATCGTCGTAACGGTAACCGATCCAGGTGCATCCATCTATTCCGGCGTTTTGGTAGAATCCAGAGTAGATGTTGACCGGCAACCTCAATCGGTGGTTGTACCCCGATCAGCATTAATCGAACAAGTGCAAACCCGCATAAACCCCGAAACTAATACGATTGATATCGACCGGGAATACAGTGCTTTTGTTGCAAAAGACGATACGCTGGCTGAACGACGCACGGTTGAACTTGGAATTGAGCAGGGTAATGAAGTTCAGATCACGAGCGGACTTCAGGCAGGTGAGAAGTTAATCGTTACCGGACAGTCCGGACTCGAAGATCAGGGACGCATTCGTATCACCCGGGGAGATCCGCTTGAGGAAGCTGAAGAGCGGGAGGTCGAAGATGATGAGCAACCTGTACCCGGTGACCGGCAGGATGTAACCGAGGAAGAATCTGAGGAAGAGTAATCCATGCGTAAGTTATCAGCACTTGCCGTCCGCCGCCCGGTTACATTTTTAATGCTGGCACTCATTCTGATCGGCTTTGGGTTATACGGACTCACACAACTCCGTCTCGACCTTTACCCCGATGTATCCTTCCCCACGATCACCGTTTACACGACCTACGATGGCGTGGCGCCGGAAGACATGGAGAGTCTTATTGCCCGGCCTCTTGAGGAGTCCGTCGGTACCGTAAGCGGACTTCGCAGAGTGGAGTCCCTTTCCAGCCAGGGGGCTTCGGTACTTAAGCTGAATTTTGAGTGGGGCACCGACTTATTTGTTGCTGAAAACGAGGTGCGCCGCCAAATTGATTTCGTGCGGCGGAGTCTACCGGAAGACGCCGATTCTCCGTTCATTTTCTCTTATGATCCCAACCAGGAACCCGTTGTGGTGCTGGCCTTAAGCTCAGATCAGCGCAGTTCCCGTGAATTGCGCACCCTGGCTACCGAACAGCTCGAACAACGTATCGAACGCCTGGGAGGCGTTGCATCCGCTACAACGGCGGGTGGTTTGGAGCGTGAAATCAATGTATTACTAAAGAATGAACAGCTCCGCCAGCATGATATAGACCTATCCAGCATCAGTTCGGTACTGCAAAACGAAAACGTTCAGGTACCGGCAGGTGAGCTGCAGGAAGGAAACATGACCTACTCCCTGCGCACTATCGGTGAGTTTCGGGATGTGACCGATCTCCGGTCGGCTATCGTCGATTTTCGGGACGAACAGCCTATAATGCTCGGGGATATAGCGGATGTCCGTGACGGTATAGCTCAACCCATTGGTAATGTGCATGTGCAGGGGCAGGAGGGGCTGATAATTAACATCAACAGGCAGAGTGATGCGAATGTCGTATTGGCGGCAGATAATGTCATGGATAACATGAACGACCTTCGATCGGTTCTGCCCGCCGATGTCGAACTTGAAGTGCTCACCAACCGTGCAGATTTCATTAAAACCTCGCTGCAAAACCTCTATTTAACGGGTTTACAAGCTGTGCTGTTGGTTACACTCATTTTGCTGTTTTTCCTCCGCAGCGGCCGAACCGCCCTAATTGTCGCCATTTCCATTCCGGTTTCGATCATAGCAACATTCAGCATTATGAATTTTGCTGATGTAAGCCTGAACATCATTTCACTATCCGGTCTGACACTGGCCGTCGGACTCGTGGTAGATAATGCAGTGGTGGTCCTCGAGAACATCTTTCGATTCCGGGAGGAAAAATACGAAGGCAACAAAGCTGCCATTTCCGGCGCACAGGAAGTTGTAACTCCTGTGGCGATGTCCACGCTCACAACCATCGTGGTATTCCTGCCCGTCCTTTTTGTCCCTGGAATTGCCGGCTTTCTTTTCCGTGATCTGGCTCTGACGATTTCCATCGCATTGGTGATGTCGGCACTGGTTGCGATTACAATAATCCCGCTCCTTAGCTCAAGGCTTTTTGCAGCAGAAGATCAGGAAGCCAAACAGGGACGATTTTTCACCTGGTACCAGAAATTAGCGCAATTTCGGGATCGATCTTTTTTCGGACGGATTATCGCCACGCTGCCTTTATTTATTCTGCTGATGGGCGCCTTCATTGCACGACCCTTCCGGTGGCTGGGTAAATATTTATCTCGATTGTTTAATCGCGTCAGTGACGTTCTAAGGCGCGGTTTTGAAGCTTTGGATCGATATTATAAAAATACGCTTAATCGACTAATATCCTACAGCGGTTGGGTGGTACTCGCTGCCGTTATGATTTTTGCAGCCTCCCTGCCCATCTATAATAAACTGGGAGGAGATTTCTTCCCTCCGGTTGATGAAGGTACATTCGCCCTGTTTGTTGAACGGGAACCCGGAGTGAACCTGTTCGAATTACAACGAACCATCTACGATGTGGAAGACTTCATCGAAGAAGAAGTTCCTGAAGCCCGGCTGGTAGTATCCGACTACGGCGATAAACGCGGTGTAGAAGGGGCTGAAAACCCTGGTGGAAACCACGGGATTGTGCGGGTTGAATTGGTTCCCCAGAATGAGCGAGATCGCTCACAGTTTGAGATCGTAAGCAGTTTGCTTCGCTCACTGGAAGAAGTCCCGGGAGCACAGATCACCGAACGCCGTGAAGATCCGCTTAATCCCGAAGGTGATGACGGCTTAGTTGTGAATATTCTTGGATTTGATCCGGAAGTTCGCAGCGAACTGGCAAATCAAGTTCGTAACGAATTACAAGGTTTTCCGCAATTTGCCAACGTAACTTCCACCGCTGATGACGGACGGCCCGAACTGCGGGTCATCCTCGACCGTGAAAGAATATCGCGTAATGGCCTAAACACCATGCAGGTAGCTCAGGCCATCAGTAATAACGTTCAGGGTGATGCGGCTACCACTTTTGTGGATCAGGGGATCGAGTTTGATGTACGTGTTCAACTCGTATCAGAAGAGCGTAAGGATGTGCAGGACCTGCAAATGATCCAAATCCGTAATGCCGACGGTGAATGGATGCCGTTGAGCAATCTTGCCCGAATCGAACGGCAGTCCGGGCCTTCCAATATCTTGCGGCAGGACCAGGAAAGACTAACAGAAATTCGCGCCGAACTTGATGGGGTTGACCTGAGCAGGGCAACCGAGATGACGCGCAGCTACCTGAACCAAATGGACTGGCCGGACGGCTATCGATACGAAATTGGCGGAACAGCCGAAGAACAGCAGGAATCATTTTTCTTTCTTGCCATCGCATTTTTAATTGCCGGGATTTTAGCGTATATGGTGATGGCTTCTCAATTCGAGAGTTTTATTGAACCCTTTATCATCATCGTTACCATCCCCCTTGCCCTTTCCGGCGTTTTAGGCATGCTTTGGGTCACATCAACGCCCATCAGCGTCACGGCGATGATTGGGTTGATTCTGCTATCCGGTATTGTGGTGAACAACGGGATTGTTATGATCGACTACATCAAAATACTGCAATCCCGGGGGCAGAGTCGAACGGAGGCCGTTGTAAACGGCGCCAGCCGAAGACTTCGTCCCATTTTGATGACCGCAGCCACCACGGTACTTGCCATGGTTCCCCTTGCCCTCGAACTTGGATCAGGAGCCGAAACCTGGAGCCCGATGGCCCGAACCGTCATCGGGGGTCTTACCGCATCTACCCTCCTGATGCTGCTGATGGTGCCATGCTTGTATTATCTGATTAACGGCATGGTAGAGAAGCTTGGCTTTCAGTCCGTGAATAAAGAAGATCCGCTTACATCCGGGAATCAGTAGATATGAAAGCTCCTGAAATAAAATCGGGTTTAATCAATACGGTTGTAAAGCGGCCGGTAACGGTTACGATGGTTGCATTTCTGATCATCGCTTTCGGTTTATTCTCCCTGAATCAACTCAAAGTAAACCTGATGCCGACCATCCAGATTCCGGTGGTGGCCATATCGGTGAGCTATTCCGACGTAGCTCCTGAAGACATGAACCGGTTGGTTGTGCAGCCCATAGAAGGGGCTATCGGTTCTGTTCAGGGTGTGGAAACCATGGAGTCTAACGTAAGGCAAGGCAATGCGTTTATCATCCTACGACTCGGCGAACGAGTCAATGCCGACCGTGTCGAACTCGATGTGAGAGAAGCCATTGACCGTATTCGAGATCAATTGCCAAGTGAGTCAACAGATCCGAATATCTTTCAGTTTGATCCGGAAAGCATGCCCATCATCCGAATGAGTATAAACTCGGACACCCGGGGGCTGGATGATCTCAGAGAGCTTTCTGAAGAGTTAATCGAACCACGCTTTGAGCGCCTCCCGGGTGTGGCATCTGCGGAAACTCAGGGTGGTCTGCAACGCACGGTGTACCTCGAAATGGACCGCACGGCATTGGCAAGACATCAAATGGAAATCTCAGAGATTTCACAGGCGATGAGTCAAAATAATATGCAAGTGCCCATTGGCAGCATTAATGCTGGCCGGCAAAGCTACAGTATTCGTGCAGTATCCATGTTCGAAAACATTGATGATATCAGAGAGACCATCATTCGCTATGAGGACGGGCGGGCCATTCGCGTTAAGGATGTTGCCGAAGTTAAAGATACCTTCCAGGACATCAGCTCGATAGTCGAAGTAAATGGCAGAAATAGCGTAACCATTGAAATTCAAAAACAGTCGGAGGCCAACACCCTCGATGTTTCAAATGCGGTGGTTGCGGAAATCCCTGAAATCATCGACCGGGTCCCACCCGGGATAGATATTCAGGTGCTTTCCAATGAAGGCAACACGATCCAGAACTCTATCTCCAACCTTACCTCCTCTGCTTTTCAGGCACTCATTCTGGTAGTTGTTACTTTATTTATTTTCCTGGGAGGATGGCGCAGCGCTATGATTGTTGCCTTCAGCATACCCATCACAATGACGGCAACCTTTGCCGCGATGAATTTTGCTGATATTTCTCTTAACATCATTTCTATAACCGGCCTGGCACTTGCTGTTGGCCTGCTTGTCGACAACTCTATTGTAGTAATTGATAGTGTCGTCGCCAAACTTGAATCCGGGAAAAAACTTTTTGATGCCACCCTTGAAGGTACCAACGAAGTTAAAGGTGCGCTTTTAGGCTCCACTCTAACCACCCTCGGTGTATTCATACCGATCCTCACCCTGGAAGGAATTACAGGTCAAATTGCACGCGATCTTGCGCTTACCATCTGCCTCGCCATATCCCTTTCTTTATTGGCTTCCATTCTTTTGATCCCCATGTTGGCCAGTAGATTTCTGAAGAGCCAGACGTTTTCTAAACCAAATCTTATTGCCCGACTCATTGTTCGCCTGGAAAATGGGTACACCAGGGTGCTAAAGTGGTACTTAACACATCGGTGGATAAACTTTTTGATAATAGCGGCTATCCTGGGTGGAATCTTTGTGTTGATGAGAGCAGGTGAAACAGAATTTTTTCCACAAGGTGATGCCGATCAAATAAACATCAATGTAACGCTTCCGTCCGGAACACCCTTGCTTCAAACAGCAGAGGTACTTCGTGATATTTCCAAGAGGTTAGAAGAGGAAGAGAATATTCAAACCATTGTGACCAATATCGGTCAAGCCGGATGGACTGCTGAAACCAACCGCGGCCGTGTGAGCCTGACCCTCGTTCCGGAAGATGAACGGACAGCAACTTCTCAGGAGCTCTCAGCAAAGTTCCGGCAGGATTTACAATACCCCGGAGTTGATGTTAATGTTTTCGCCGGGGGCTTTGGCGGCGGTGGTGGAGGTGGCGGTGGCCAGTGGGGCACACCGAGTGTGAGAGTCTCCCTTGTCGGAGATGACAGCGAACGGCTCATGGCCATTAGCGGTGATATCGAAGAACGCCTTTCAGCTGATACGCTGGTCACTGGGGTCGACAACCCCGGACAGCGTCCACGCCCGGAACTTCATCTGATTCCTGATCGCCACCGAATCACCCACCTGGAAAGTTCACTGGATGAAGTTGCACAAGCATTTCAGGCCCAATCACGCGGTACCCGGATGGGCTTTTACCGAAGTGAAGGACGCGAAATCCCCATACAACTCCGGCTTGATGAAACTTATCGTCGATCTCAAGCTGATATTTTGTCTTTAGATCTGTTGCAGCGAGATGAACGAAGAGTGACCGTTGCAAGTCTCGGTAATCTTGAGCGAAGTGAGGGTATGTCCCGCATATTTCGGCGTGACCGGGAAACGGTACTTGATCTTGACATCTCCGTAGCGGGCAGTGTCTCTCAGTACCGGCAGCTTTTTGCTGAGTTTATGGAAGAAGATTATGCACTGCCTGAAGGTTACCGGTATGAGTTTACCGGACAGGCCCAAGACGAGCAGGAGGGGCAATTAGGTTTACTTATTGCCTTACTTGGAGCTATTGTTCTTACTTATATGGTAATGGCTGCCCTTTTTGAAAATCTTAAAGATCCGTTTGTAATCATGTTTACGGTACCGCTTGCTTTCTTCGGATCCTATTTGATGCTATATCTTACCGGAACTCCATTCAGCGTTCCTGCCGGAATTGGTATGGTTATTCTGATAGGCATCGTGGTAAACAACGGCATTGTGATGGTCGACTTTTTTCATCAGTACACCCGAAAAGCGGTCGAATCCAAAAATTATCTTGCTTATGCGGAATCCCTCATACGTGCAGCCAAAAGAAGATTCCGCCCCATTATTTTGACCATGCTCACCACCGTTGGCTCAATGCTTCCCATTGCAATACAGACCGGAATGGGGTCTGAAACATGGAGTCCGCTGGCAATCGCCGTAATAGGTGGTCTTATTTTTGCATCTCTGTTCACCTTATTTATCGTACCCGCGATTTTCGTAAGTTTTTCAGGACATCGGCGGGCATGGTTTAAGCAATACAAGCGTTACTTAGCAAGTGGGGAACCTACTGATTTCTGATTATCTCAAATTTTGAGTTTTATTGTAAAAATTCGTACTTAATCAGGTATAGGATCACCATTTCAGATACGGTAAAAATTCACTTCATTTGCACCAACTGGCTTTACAGAAATTATAGGTATTTAAATCTGAGTTACTATGAGCAAGAAATCAAGCGGATTCATATTCGGTATATTATCAGGTGCTGCAATCGGCACAGCAATAGGGTTGTTATATGCTCCTGACAAAGGAGAGCATACCAGAGATCGATTATCATACAGACTCAATACCTACCTTGATGATTTAACCCGATTGATCGAAAAGATCCGATACGAAAATCAAATCGTTTCAGACGCTAAAAAAGAAGGCGAACTTGTGGTCGAAGAGGCTCAAAAACGAGCAGAGGACCTCATCTCTGAAGCTGAAGAATTACTCAAAAATATAAGTGAGGGGAAAAAATCAGAACAGTGATTCTGATCCCTTATTAAAATCCATCTATGTTCGACACTGCGGGTTGCAACCCTGAAGAGGCAGAGCACGGAGTTATACTCATTCATGGCCGTGGATCTGATGGGTCTGAGATGAGACCCGTTTTTTCATCTCTGTACTTAAGAAAATCTTACGCCTTATTCCCACATGGGCCTTTTGAAATCATGAAAGGCAATAGATTGGCATGGTACACCCATTTTTGGAATGTTGAACCGGAACAAAACCTATCTGAGATTTCTCATTCTTTCAGCATCGTAGAGCAATGTCTGGATGAATACAAACGCTATAATATTCCGGAATCTGAAATAACATTAATCGGACACTCTCAAGGTGCCAACCTGCTGCTTGAATTCGTAACCGATAACCCCAGACCGTTTAATGCCGTGATAGCTATGCGGGGATGTTTTTTGGGACATTTGGAATCAGAGAGAGCATTTAACTCAGACCTCTCCGGGCAACGATTTGTAATTAACTCCGGTCGTAAAGACCCATACATCCCTCCTAAAAAATCTGAACAAGCTTGTGATATTTTAAAGGATCTCGGGGCGGAGGTATCTCACAAACATTATGAAGCCGGACACGGTATTTGCCAGGCTGAATTAAATGACCTTCGCAAGCTCTTCCATAAAAAATTTGATTTAAGCATCCTGGAAAATAACTAAACCCCTCTTTTCCAACATTGATTCATTTGGCTGATGTAACTGTTCAAACAGCTACCTGTCCTGCTTAAACTTAAACCACTGAACTAAGCTCTTCCTCCCTGCCCTGCCTAATAGTGCTCTACTATTATGGGAAATTAAAAGCCGATTAAGTGATCAGCTTAACCGGCTTTAAAGTGCAGAGCTTTATTAAATATTGGTATTTAAATGGGGTGATGGTACATTCACATAAAGCCTTATTTAAACGCGTGAGTAATATAATACTCTGCTGATTTTTTGAAAAGTTTTATCCACATTTATTTCAAAAAAAACCCCTGCTCAATTTTATGAACAGGGGCTTTTATAAAGGTTTTTTCAGTGCAGCTTACTTATCACTGTCTTCTTGCTGACGAACATTTTCGCCATTACCTCCGTCAGTACCCAGTTCTTCGAATACTTTGGATGCCGGGGCTACATCTTCCATTTCGGATTTAGAGCCGACAATGACATCCTGATATTTACGAAGTCCGGTACCTGCCGGCACTTTATGACCGACTACAACATTTTCCTTCAGACCGAGCAGATGATCTTCTTTAGCTTCAACGGCAGCCTGAGTAAGGACTTTGGTAGTCTCCTGGAATGAAGCAGCTGATAACCAGCTATCAGTTGAAAGTGCCGCACGTGTAATTCCGAGCAAGATCGGCTTTGAAATGGCCGGTTCGGCTTCACGTGTTTCAATTTCTTTTTTGCCATCTTTAATCAGAGCATTATTAACCTCTCTGATTTCACGGCGATTTAACAATGATCCGAGTTTAAGATCAGAGTCACCTACATCGGTAACGACGTATTTATCTATCAGGGAGTCGTTTGTACGGTTAACTTCAAAACGGTCAACTTTGTCCCCTTCCAGATAAATGGTATCTCCCGGATCGGTGATTTCTACCTTCTGCATCATGGTTCTTACAATGACCTCAATATGTTTGTCATTGATTTTCACACCTTGCAGTCGGTATACCTCCTGAATCTCATTTACCAGATACGATTGAACGGCATACGGCCCAAGGATATTCAGGATATCCTGTGGCATAATTGCTCCATCAGAAAGTGGATCACCAGCTTTTACATAATCATTATCCTGTACCAGGATATGCTTAGCCAGCGGAATCAGATAGGTTTTGGTATCTGTGCCGTCTTTACTGGTAACGGTAACTTCCTGTGAACCACGCTTACGGGCTCCAAGCTTAACAATACCTTCAATTTCAGAGACATCAGCCGGGTCGCTTGGCGGACGAGCTTCAAAAAGCTCTGTCACACGCGGCAGTCCGGCCGTAATATCTTTGGATTTGGAAGCGGATGTCCGCGGTATCTTCGCAATAACCTGACCAGCCTGAACCGGTTCATCATGTTCGATAATCACGTGTGCACCCACCGGCAATGTTGTCTCACGGATTCTATCGCCTTCACCCTTAACGATAAGCGTCGGTACGAGACTGCGATCTTTGGTATCCGTAATTACTTTTTCTTTGTGGCCGGTTTGCGTATCGGTTTCATCGGTGTAGGTAACACCCTCAATGATATCTTTATACTCAACTTTTCCATTGAGCTCTGAGAAAATCAAGGCATTGTAGGGGTCCCACTTACAAATCGGTGCTCCTTTAGGAACGGTATCCCCATCTTCGACAAGAATTTCAGAACCGTAAGGGATGTTGTAATTGGATAGCGTTTTACCGGTCTCATCAACCAGTTTTATCTCACCGGCCCTACTGAGTACAATGTTGTACATCTCTTCACCATCATCGTACTCAACAACCCGCATATTTTCGAATTGGATCTTACCATCGAACTTAGCTTTATGCTGCGACTCAGACTCCATTCGTGATGCGGTACCACCAACGTGGAATGTTCGAAGCGTCAGCTGAGTTCCGGGCTCACCAATTGATTGAGCAGCAATAACACCTACTGCCTCACCTGATTGAACGAGCTGCCCACGGCCGAGGTCACGACCATAGCATTTTGAGCAAACACCTCTTGGTGATTCACAGGTAAGCACCGACCGGATTTCGACTTCTTCAAGTGAAGTTTCGGCAATCTTCTGGGCTACCGTTTCATCGATCATTTCATTTGATTCAACGATCAACTCATCGGTAAGCGGGTCATATACATCATGCATTGAAACCCGACCAAGGATGCGATCTTCAAGGCTCTCAACGATTTCCTCGTTGTCCTTGAGTGCCTGCATTCGAACTCCCCGGAGTGTACCACAGTCATTTTCGGTTACAATGACATCTTGAGATACGTCTACAAGTCGACGAGTGAGATAACCGGCATCGGCAGTCTTAAGAGCGGTATCAGCCAGACCTTTTCGGGCACCGTGTGTTGAGATAAAGTATTCAAGTACGGTCAGGCCTTCTTTAAAACTTGAAAGAATCGGAGTTTCAATTACCTCAGATCCGCCTTCGATTGAACTTTTCTGAGGCTTGGCCATCAATCCGCGCATACCACCAAGCTGACGGATCTGCTCTTTAGAACCACGAGCTCCGGAATCAGCCATCATGAATACCGGATTGAAACCGCCTTTATCGTTGGAAAGCGCGTTGAACAGCGTTTCCGATACACGGTTGGTTGTACTTGTCCATTTATCTACAACCTGGTTGTATCGCTCATTATCGGTGATAAAACCATTTTCGTAGCGCTCAAGAATACTGTTGACTTCATCCTGTGCCTGGTTCACGTACTTGGCTTTTTCATCAGGAATTACAATATCCTCAAGGCTGAATGACAATCCCCCGGTAGTCGCAGTCTCAAAACCAAGATATTTCATCTCATCGAGAAATCTTGACGTAAGAGCTGTTCCGGTTTGATTGAATACATCACCGATTAACTGACGAAGCTCCTTCTTACCAAAGGTTTTATTCTGAAACTGCAGTGGATCAGGGATGATTTCATTAAAAATAACCCTTCCAGCTGTTGTCTTAACCAATTCGGAAGTAGCATCTTCACCTTCACCTGATTTGATTCTCAGATTAACTTTGGCGTGCATGTCAATAATGCCCTGGTCGTAGGCAATTAACACTTCATCGGTTGATGCAAAATTCTTGCCTTCTCCTTTTCTGCCATCACCCATTTTGGTGAGGTAATAGGTACCCAGAACCATATCCTGCGAAGGTACCATAATCGGAGCACCACTTGCGGGACTCAGAATATTATGGGAACCAAGCATCAATACGGATGCTTCGAGGATGGCATCATGGCTCAGCGGCAGGTGAACCGCCATTTGGTCACCGTCAAAGTCAGCGTTGAATGCCGCACAAGAAAGCGGGTGAAGCTGAATCGCTTTGTTTTCGATCAGTACCGGCTGATAGGCCTGAATACCAAGACGGTGCAAGGTCGGAGCGCGGTTGAGCATGACCGGGTGTCCGTCAATTACTTTTTCGAGGACATCCCAGACGACCTCATCCCTACGATCTACTACTTTTTTAGCGCTTTTTACGGTTTTAACATAACCTCTTTCGATCAACCGACGGATGATAAACGGCTTGTAGAGCTCTACCGCCATTTCTTTCGGAAGACCACATTCATGCAGTTTGAGCTCCGGTCCGACAACAATTACAGATCGGCCTGAATAGTCAACACGCTTACCGAGAAGGTTTTGACGGAATCGTCCGTTTTTACCTTTCAGCATGTCGCTGAGTGATTTCAACGGACGGTTGTTGCTCCGTACCGCATTCATCTTCCGCGAATTATCGAAAAGGGAGTCGACCGCTTCCTGAAGCATACGCTTTTCATTCCGCAGAATGACATCAGGAGCTTTAATATCTATGAGTCGCTTCAGTCGGTTATTTCGGATAATAACCCGGCGGTACAGATCATTAAGGTCGGATGTTGCAAAACGACCACCTTCAAGAGGTACGAGGGGACGTAATTCCGGAGGGATAACCGGTATTACGCGCATTACCATCCATTCCGGACGGTTTTCAATTCGTTTGTTGGCCGCTCTGAAAGATTCTACTACCTGAAGACGCTTCAGCATCTTCTTCTTACGCATCATCGAAGTCTCGTTTTTGACTCCTTCGCGATGCTCATAGGCAGTTTTATCGAGATCAATGCTACCCAGCATCTTCTCAATAGCTTCCGCACCCATCTTCACAACGAACTTGTCCGGATCGTCATCGTCCAGCTCATAGTGATCTTCGGGCAACTGAGCCATGATGTCGAAATACTCCTCTTCTGTGAGTAAGTCGCCCATCTTGTAGCCCAAGTCCCTTGCCATGCCCGGATTGATCACCACAAAACTTTCGTAGTAAACGATTTTTTCCAGGTTTTTGGAAGATAGGCCGAGTAGGTATGCAATTTTATTTGGCAGAGATTTGAAATACCAAATATGAACAACCGGAACACATAGCTGAATGTGACCCATTCGCTCTCGGCGAACGGCCTTTCGGGTTACCTCAACACCACAACGGTCACAGATAATACCCTTGTAGCGTATTCTCTTGTATTTACCGCAATGGCATTCCCAGTCCTTTACAGGACCGAAAATTTTCTCGCAGAACAAACCGTCTTTTTCAGGCTTGAACGTACGATAGTTGATGGTTTCCGGATTTAACACTTCTCCGTTTGAGCGCGAAAGAATAGTTTCGGCTGAGGAGAGTGACAGTCGGATGTGTTTAAAATCTTTTGTTACGGAGTCGCTTTTAGTAAACGGCAAGGATATACCTCCGAAGGTTTAATATCAAATTTGTTGACGGGTTACGGCTATTACTGCTCAATGTTGACTTCAAGACCGAGTCCCTGAAGTTCACGCAGCAGTACGTTGAATGACTCTGGTGTTCCACCATCGGGGAGATTTTCCCCTTTAACAATGGCCTCATAAATCTTGGAACGACCTTTAACATCGTCACTTTTTACCGTAAGCATTTCTTTGAGAATACTGGATGCACCGTAGGCGTAAAGCGCCCAAACCTCCATTTCTCCAAGACGCTGACCACCGAATTGCGCCTTACCACCGAGTGGTTGCTGCGTAATCAGTGAATACGGTCCGATAGATCGGGCATGCATCTTATCTTCGATCAGGTGGTTAAGTTTCATCATATAGATGTAACCCACCGTAGTTTTCTGATCCAGCTTCTCCCCGGTTCTTCCGTCGTACAAGTAGGTACGGCCGTCTTCCGGAAGTCCGGCTTCTTTTAGCTTACTCTGGACATCATCGTAAGATGCCCCATCAAAAATTGGTGTTGCGAATTTAACCCCGAGGCCTTTAGCGGCCCAGCCGAGAATGGTTTCATAAATCTGGCCGAGGTTCATTCGAGATGGTACACCAAGTGGATTCAGAACGATATCTACCGGTTTTCCATCTTCCAGAAACGGCATATCCTCCACAGGTACGACATTGGCCACAACACCTTTGTTACCGTGTCGTCCGGCCATCTTATCTCCTACCTGGAGTTTGCGTTTCTTAGCAACATAAACTTTTGCTTTTTGAACGATACCCGGTGGCAGCTCATCACCAACTTGAATCGCATACTTTCTGCGCTTCAAGTCAGACTCATATTGCCTTCTGATTTTGATATAGTTCTGAAACAGCCTGGCAACAACCTCATTGGTTTTGGTATCCTGACACCAAGGCTGCGAAGGTGAAATATTAACCGGATCCAAGTCTTCAAAGATCTGTTTA
This sequence comes from Balneolales bacterium, assembly GCA_007135115.1. Taxonomy (GTDB): domain Bacteria; phylum Bacteroidota; class Rhodothermia; order Balneolales; family Natronogracilivirgulaceae; genus SLJN01. Next base: position 6,237 of record SLJN01000188.1, on the reverse strand, counting down.
CGGTATTTATCACCTTTCGGAATAAGTTCAACCCCGTTTCGATCCGTAATACCCGGAGAGGTCTTATCTTTCAGCAACTTGTACATGCGATCGGCCCAATTACGGTTAAGGGCGATCACTTGCTCTTTATGCTCTTTGTTTTCCTTCTCAACCAGCTCTTTTTCCTCTTTTCTGGAAACCTGTTCGTCTCGTTTTCTGGAAAAGAGCTTAGTATCGATGACAATTCCGGAAACGCCCGGCGGGGTTTTCAGAGATGCATCTTTAACATCTCCGGCTTTATCACCAAAAATCGCGCGGAGCAGTTTTTCTTCAGGAGTAGGGTCGGTTTCACCTTTAGGTGTAATTTTACCCACGATGATATCACCGTGTTTAATTTTAGCACCTTCCCGGATTATTCCGGTTTCATCAAGATTGCGTGTTGCATCTTCACTGACATTCGGAATCTCACGGGTTAATTCCTCTTCACCTCGCTTGGTGTCCCGGACCTGTTGTTCAAACTCCTGAATGTGAATTGAGGTATAAATATCATCGGATACTACTCGCTCGCTGACGGTAATGGCATCCTCAAAATTATATCCTCTCCACGGCATGAATGCTACCAGTAGGTTACGTCCCAACGCAAGTTCACCGCCATCGGTAGCACATCCGTCTGCCAGAGGTGTACCATCGGTTACCTTGTCACCGACATCTACAATCGGCTTTTGGTTGGCAGTGGTATCCTGATTGGTTCGCTCAAATTTTCTAAGCTTGTAGCTAACAACTCCGTCATCAAAATAAGCGAGTTCTTCTTGCTCATCTCTTTCGTAGCGCACCTTCACTTCCGTTGCGCTTACGTAAACAACTTCGCCATCGCCTTCAGCTACGATCATTGCCCGGGAATCACGCGCAGCGCGGTATTCCATACCGGTACCAACAACAGGAGCTTCCGGTCGTAAAAGCGGGACACCTTGGCGCTGCATGTTTGATCCCATCAGAGCACGGTTAGCGTCATCGTGTTCAATAAATGGAATCAGTGCGGCTGCCACTGAGGTAATTTGGTTCGGAGCTACGTCCATGTATTCCACTTGATCAGGACGTGCCAACCCAACATTACTATCCCGGAAGCGTGAGAAAATCAAATCATTTTCAAACTCAGATTTATCTGTCAACGGAGCATTAGCCTGTGCGATAACTGTTTCATCTTCCTGCTCAGCAGCAAGATATTCAACATTATCTGTTACTTTATCTCCGTCAACCTTTCGGTAAGGGGTTTCGATGAACCCAAAGTCATTGACTTTAGCGTGCACACAAAGTGAGGTGATAAGACCAATGTTTGGTCCCTCAGGTGTTTCAATCGGGCAAAGTCTGCCGTAGTGGGTATAGTGAACGTCACGCACCTCAAAGCCGGCTCTTTCTCGGGTCAGACCTCCTGGTCCGAGAGCAGACATGCGGCGTTTGTGTGTCAACTCAGCAATCGGGTTCGTCTGATCCATGAATTGCGAAAGCTGATTCGTACCAAAAAAGGTGTTAATTACCGAAGATATGGTACGGGCATTCACCAGATCCTGAGGAGTAAACTGCTCAGCATCTCGGGAATTCATTCGCTCCCGGATCGTTCGGGCCATTCTGGCAAGTCCGAGTCCGAATTGCTGACCCAGTTGTTCACCCACAGTTCGGGTACGGCGATTACTTAGGTGATCAATATCATCCACCTGAGATTTCATATTCTTCAGCCGGATAAGCTCTTTGATAATCGCAATGATATCATTTTTGGTCAGAATCTGTGTCTCCAGATCCTCATCCAAATGGAGTCGCTTATTCAAGCGGTACCGGCCAACCTGCCCCAGGTCATATTTCTTATCACTGAAGAAAAGGCGCTCTAAGACGGAACGGGCCGTTTCAACATCCGGCATTTCACCGGAACGAATCTGACGGTATACCTCTGCAAGAGCTGATTCCTCATCAAACGTGGTATCCTTGCGAAGGGTGTTGAGAATTACTGAATTTTCAGATTCTTCAACTTCTTCACTTATAACCAGGAGTTTTTTCTCACCACTACGCTTTATAGCCTCATAATCATCTTCAGTAAGCTCATGCTCACGAGCAATGATGATATTTCGTTTCTTTGCTTCGGTAACTTCACCGGTTTCTTCGTCGACAACCTCTTCCGTGACCACCTCAGCAATGTCGGTAGCAAGTTTACGACCGACAAGCTTGTTAAACTCTTTTTGATTTTTAACACTTACCTCTTCGGACAGACCAAATATACTGAGCAGCTCATAGTCTGTCGCATAGCCTAATGCACGCAGCATAGTAGTAACAGGAAGCTTTTTCTTCCTGTCGATATAAGCCCACAACACATCCCGGATATCGGTAGTAAACTCAATCCAGGATCCTTTGAAAGGAATAATTCGAGCCGAATACAATCGGGTACCGTTCGGGTGAACGGATTGTCCGAAAAAGACCCCGGGGGATCTATGCAGCTGGCTAACAATAACCCTTTCGGCACCATTGATGATGAACGTACCCCGCTCAGTCATCCAGGGAAGGTCGCCAAGAAACACCTCTTGTTCGATGGTTTCACTGGCTTCATCCGTCTGATCCATTGCAGAAAGACGCAGTTTCGCCTTTAGCGGCAATGAATACGTTAAACCCCGATCCTGACACTCTTCAATACTGTATTTTGGTGTATCTACAGCATAGTAGATAAATTCAAGAATATTCTGTTCTCTGGAATCCGTTATCGGGAAGTGTTCATTAAAAATTAGCTGAAGGCCCATATCTTCACGATCTTCGGGCCCTTTATCAAGTTGTGCAAATTTTCTGAACGAGTCGAGCTGGATATCCAGAAAGTCGGGATAATCTATTACGTGCTTCGTTCGGGCAAAAGATATTCTGCCCGTATGTGGCATGGTATGCGTTGTAGTGCTCAAGGTACCTTGATTTGATTTCGTGGTGGGAGAGGCTGTTAACGCGCTTTTAGCAAAAGGTTGTTAAGACGCCAATAGCCAATACCGAACAGAGTCGATATTGGCTAATCAGCAAGAACTAAACGGCCGAATTTATTTCAATTCGATCTCGGCTCCGGCTTCTGTAAGCTTTTCTTTCATGCTTTCGGCTTCCTCTTTTTCAACACCTTCTTTGAGGTTGCTTGGAGCGCCGTCCACAATTTCTTTAGCTTCTTTCAGTCCGAGGCCAGTAATAGCACGAACTTCTTTAATTACAGCAATTTTATTTCCACCCGCTGATTTAAGAACAACATCGAATTCGGTTTGTTCTTCAGCGGCAGCTGCTTCCTCACCACCACCGGCTGCAGGTGCAGCTGCTACGGCAGTGGCAGCAGGCTTAATGCCGTGTTCATCTTCGAGAATTTGCGCCAGTTCGTTGGCTTCTTTAATGGTGAGATTCACCAGTTGATCAGCGAGTTCTTTAACGTCAGCCATTTCTTTATGTCTCCGATTATTTGATTTACGATTAAACTCTTAGGAATCTTCTTCCTTATCAGCGATTGTTTTTATTGCACCGGCCAGATTTGAGCCCTGGGATTGAAGCGCACTAACCACATTGCTAGCCGGGCTAAGCAGCAGGCCAACAATATCGCCAATGACTTCTTCTTTGGATTTCATAGCCGCCAAATTATCGAGTTGATCGCTTTCGTAAATTACGCCATCGATCACGGCAACTTTGAAGGCAGGCTTTTCCTGTTTTCCTTTTTGTCTATTCTTCAGGATTTTGGCCGGTAAAGAAGGGTCTCCGGATATAAAAGCCACGGCATTCTGTTCAACCATGTGCTCTTTGAGATCGTCAAAACCTTCACCGTCTACCTCATCAAGAGCACGACGGAACAGTGTATTTCTACTGATTTTAAAGGTTATACCCTTCTCGGTAAACTGCGACCGCAGTTCGTTCATTTCTGCCACTGACATACCAGTGTAGTCAGTTACATAAATGCCATCTGATTCATTAATCTCTTCTACCAGATTTTCAACTACGGCCTTTTTTTCTGCAAGCGTAGGCATGATTTATACCTTCTGTCTATTCGGTTAAACTTATGCTACTGATCCCTTGTTCAGCGGGATAGATGGCCCCATTGTGGAGCTCATGGATATACTTCGCAGGTAAATCCCTTTAGATGATGCGGGCTTCATGCGGATAACTGTTTTTAAAAATGCCTCAGCATTTTCTTTAATCTGATCCGGCTGAAAGCTGACTTTACCGATGGAAGTATGTAAAATTCCATACTTATCAACCCGGAAGTCAATTTGACCGGCTTTTACCTGTTTTACAGCATCGGCAACATCCATTGTTACCGTTCCGCTTTTCGGGTTGGGCATCAAGCCTCTTGGACCAAGTACTTTACCCAATTTACCGATTTTTCCCATCACATCAGGAGTAGCGACTATGACGTCTATATCGGTCCAGCCTTCCTGAAGCTTTTCGATATAGTCATCCAAACCTACGTGATCGGCTCCGGCTTCTTTAGCTTCATCCTGCTTGGCAGGACTTACCAGTGCCAAAACCCGTACATCCTTACCTGTGCCATGTGGCAGAGATACCGTTCCACGTACCATCTGATCGGCATGGCGAGGATCTACTCCGAGTCTGATATCAAGATCTACAGAAGCATCAAATCCTTCATAAGAAATTTCTTTTACAAGCTGGGAAGCTTCTTCAAGGGAATATTCTTTAGCAGGATCGAGCTTTTCTAATGCCTGTCGATATTTCTTTCCGCGTTTTGCCATAATCCCCTCTTACTTTTTACGATTAACTCTCAAGCCCATACTCCGGGCTGTTCCGGCAATCATTTCAGCTCCCGCTTCCTCATCGTGTGCGTTGAGATCTGCCATTTTCTGTTTGGCAATATCCACGCACTGAGACCAGGTAACGGTACCTACTTTCACCCGATTAGGTTCACCTGAACCTTTATCCACCTTAGCTGCTTGTTTCAGCAACACCGGTGCGGGCGGGGATTTGGTAATAAACGTGAAAGACTTATCAGAGTATACCGTGATTTCGACAGGAATCAGTGTGCCGGTATTCTCTTGCGTTTTGGCATTGAATGCCTTGCAAAACTCCATTATGTTTACGCCTGCCTGTCCCAATGCCGGCCCCACTGGTGGAGCTGGATTAGCCTGGCCGCCCATAATCTGAAGTTTTACAACTGATTCGACTTTTTTAGCCATAAGTTGTCAATAACCCGTATTAGCCTTACAATCGGCGTTCATGTTTCAGTTTTATGCCTCAGGCTCAACCTGGTTTACATCCACCTCAACGGGAGTCTTTCTTCCAAAAATACTAACCAGAACTCGCAGCTTTAATTTATCGGGATAAACTTCTTCTACGGAACCGTCGAAATCTTTGAAAGGTCCGTCAATAACTTTTACAAGATCTCCCTGCTTGAAAGGTATTTCAACCAGGCCACCGCTTGCAACCATCTCCTCATTGTCATGTACACGACCGACAATGCGTTCAACCTCATCAGGTTTCAATGGAGTTGGTTTATCGCTGGCTTTATCGTTCTTCAGAAATCCAATTACAGAAGGGGCATTACTTACCACCTCATTGACGCTGTCGTCAAAAATGCCTTTCATCAGCAAATAACCGGGGAAGAAGTTTTTCTCCCGGGTACGTTTCTTTCCTGAGCGAATTTCAATTACGGTCTCTGTAGGGATTAACAGTTCTTGAATTTTATCTTCAAGCCCCTGCATGGTAATTTCACGCTGCAGGTATTCCCGAACTTTCTTCTCGTGCCCGGAAAATACCCGGATTACGTACCAATTGTTATTTTGCTGATCAGCCATTATCGCTGGTAAACCGCTTCTAAAATAGTGCTATATACCTGATCGATACCAAAGATGAAAAGGGATATGATTATGGCAAACACACAAACGATTATTGTATTGTCTACCAATTCTTTTTGTGAAGGCCAGGTCACTTTACCCATCTCTTTTTTAACGCCTTCAATAAATTCCCTGATTTTATTCATGGATTTGGTATTTCACTTATTTAAACTTTTTAATTGCACGGGTGGAGGGACTCGAACCCCCAACCTACGGTTTTGGAGACCGTTGCTCTGCCAATTGAGCTACACCCGTACTCAAATTTTATAGTGTGGTTACGTTTGTTTAGGATTGTTAGTTTTAATCCTTAATTGTACTTACCACACCGGCGCCTACCGTACGGCCACCTTCACGGATAGCGAACCGCAGACCTTCTTCCATCGCTACCGGCTGAATCAAATCTACATCCAGCTTCACG
>SLJN01000369.1 GCA_007135115.1 Balneolales bacterium | reverse complement strand
ATCCGATCGAAATTGAAAAGAAAAAGTCGGTTTTTTCATCATTTACGCATCTGGACTGGCGCGGTCACAAAATTAATCTGATAGATACTCCGGGTACATCTGATTTTATTGGTGAAGTAATCTCAGCACTTAAAGTAGCTGAGGCATGCGTTTTTGTACTGGATGCTGAACAAGGGGTTGAAGTGGGGACTGAATTATTATGGCAGCAGGCCCGCAAGTTAAATCTGCCCTCTTTTTTTGTGATCAATAAAGTTGATCATCCTAAATCTGATTTTCAAAAATCGGTGGATCTGGCCAAAGAGAGGTTTGGTCGAGAGGTGGTTCCTGTACAGTATCCCTATGCTGAAAAGGAAGGGTTCAACTCCATTATTGATGTGCTGAAGATGACCATGTATGAGTTTCCGGAATCCGGCGGTAAACCTGACAAACTGCCGATTCCCGATTCTCATCAGTCGCAGGCGGAATTGATGCATAACGAACTGATCGAGTCCATCGCCGAAAACGACGAAGCGTTGATGGACATTTACTTTGAGAAAGGCAAGTTGGATGAAGAGGAGATGGCCGAAGGACTGAAAAAAGCCATGCTCAACCAGCAACTCTTTCCGCTGTTTTGCGTGTCGGCAGAACGAAATATGGGCTCAGGCCGGGTGATGGGTTTTATCGACAACATCGCCCCATCTCCGGATGAAGCGAATTTACTTGAAACCGAAGATGGCACTCCTGTTGAGTTGGATACGGATAAACCGACTTCGGCTTTCGTGTTTAAAACGGTTTCGGAGTCCCACGTCGGGGATTTGAGTTTTATGAAGGTGCATACCGGCAACATTAAAACCGGAATGGATCTGGTGAACTCAACATCCGGGTCTACTACCCGACTTGGTTCTCTTTTTTGTCTGCAGGGAGGAAAAAGGGTTGAGGTAAATGAAGTCATGGCCGGGGATATTGCGGCTGTGGTTAAGCTCAAAGATACAGGTGTAAATGATACCCTGCATGCAAAAGGGTTTGATGTAAAATATGCGCCGATCACTTATCCCGAAGGTACCGTTAGATTTGCGCTTCGTTCACCGGAAAAAGGCGACGAAGAAAAACTGGGCTCTGCATTGAATCAACTGCAGCGGGAAGATCCGGCCTTGAGGGTGGAACACAGTCAGGAGCTCAAGCAGATTATTGTCAGCGGTCAGGGAGAAGAGCATCTGAACCGGCTCAAGGAACTACTACAGAGTCGTTATAAGCTGGAAGTGGAGTTTTACGAGCCGCGGATTCCGTATCGGGAAACCATAACCCAACAGGTTAAATCTCATTATCGCCATAAAAAGCAAACGGGTGGAGCCGGTCAGTTTGCCGAAGTGTATATGCTCATCGAACCGATTACGGAGAATATGCCTGAGCCGAGTGATATCACTGTTCGGGATAAACAGGTTATCGATCTGCCGTGGGGCGGTCAGCTTATCTTCCGAAACTGCATTGTTGGCGGTGTTATTGATAACCGCTTCATGCCTGCCATTCAAAAGGGTATAATGGAGAAGATGGAAGCAGGTCCGCTTTCCGGCTGCCGGGCCCGGGATATCCGGGTTTCGATTTATGACGGCTCCATGCATCCGGTGGATTCCAACGAAGCGGCTTTTAAAACAGCTGGTTTGATGGCATTTAAGCAGGGTTTTCTGGATGCTGCACCTCAGCTTTTAGAGCCGATCTATGAGGTAGAGGTAACGGTGCCTGATGAATTTATGGGGGATGTTATGAGTGATCTCTCTACCCGCCGCGGACAGATTCAGGGCAGCAATTCTGAAAGCAGCTTTGCCAAGGTGAAGGCAAAAGTACCATTGGCCGAGTTGTATAAATATGCCACCAACCTGAAATCTATGACGCAGGGGCGGGGTACACATACCCGGAAATTCAGCGAGTATGCTCCGGTACCCAGAGATATACAAGAGCGGGTGATGAAGGCTACGGCCGAGCTGGAGGAAGCGTAACCAACTCTTCCAGGAACTGGTTGTAGCGAGGTGGATATTCAAAAGGGCGCTCTGTCGGTATAGGCGGCAGGCGCCTTTTCAGCTCTTCTTCAGGTTTTTGAGGGCGCAGTTCCGGTTCCCATGTAAAGCCGGGCAGCTGGATTTCTCCAATATCAGGAGACTCCGGGTAGACTTTGCCGGGGCTTCGGCTGTTGGTATTCAGTCGGTATAGTTCCCCGTCGCGAAATGTGATAAGAAGATACGGGGTTTCCATTTCCGTGGCCCCGTCGGGATTACCGGCGTCATCCTTATTATGGTAAAACATGTGGGCGTTTTCCCAAACCTCCATGTAATCAAGTTCACCCTCCTCAAAGTTTATGAAAAGTGTATCACCCGTGAGCTGGTTAAATCTCTTCGTATCCTCATCTTCTTCGGATGAAAAAGGGTCGGGGTAACTGAAAAGGGTTTTTACTTCGTCATCTTCGAGCTGAATTTCAATCCGGGGCCCGGTAAGCTGCATGTTTTTACGCCAGGTTCGCGGCTCGCCTGTGAGTTCGAACAGCTCCGTGTGGTCGTCGTAAGCAGCGGTATCAGAATAGCTGGAATAGTTTTCGGTCCAGATATGGACCTCATCATACCCTTTAAAAACGTGGGTGGTATCGTATTCCCAGACATCCATTCGATCCGCCCACACGAAAGTAGTATCCTGGCGGTCATCAGAGAGTCTTTGCATCCGGGATTCCCCCTCTATACGCCGGTAGCCGGTTGAGTCGGCTTCAACGAAATTGCCGGTTAGGCGTACTTCTTCTTCCATGTCGTGCAGAAAAACCCGGCCGTGCAATTCGTAATATTCATCCTTCCGTACGGTATACATACTGTCGGCTTCGATGTACTGGGTAGAATCTTCGAGCTGGACATTGCCGAAAAATACTGCACTATCGGGTTGATTGTAGTAGAGTCCCCGGTCAGCAATCAAGACTCCCTCTTCATCTTCCATACGAAGTGATTCCGGAAAATCGGCAATTTCGGTTGTGAAATCGTAGGCTAAAAACCGGCTAAAAATGGTAGTCTCGTCGCTGAGTAAAATTACCCGGCCTTTATACTCACTGTATTCTGTTGCCAGGTCGTAAAAAACTTCATCTGCCCAGATGGTTTCATCATCGGTATCAATCTGAATATTTCCTTTTGCCCTTAGCTCATTTAAATCCCGGTAATGCCATGCTGTATCACTATATACGGTGAAGTCATCGGTTTGCAGCTGGACATTGCCTATCAGCTTTCGAACCTCTCCGTCTTCTGTGGTATAGCCTTCAAGTACATCAGTATCAATAATTCGAACACGATCCTGGGCAAAAGACGGATTGTTGGCAACCGGCCAGATGCAGATACAGATCAGAATTGCTATGAAAATCCGGGTAATCCTCAATCCAGTTGAAACTCACCGGTTACGGTTCTTATAGTGTAGTTGCTTAAATCATCATCACCACTCAACCCATAGCCGGTAATGCTGTCGGTTTCGGTGGTAATGATTACAAACTCATCGGTGTGGATGCGCCGCTCTTCCTGATACCAATTCAGTGAGTCGGTGTTTAACTGCCGGCCACGGTCCGTGATCACCCGTACTTCTTCTCTGAAGTGAAATTCAGAATCTTTACTCCAGTATGTTGCTTCCTGGGAGTTAACTTCGGTTTTGGTATTTCCAAGTGTATCCCTTACAACTACCAGAACCGGACCGTCCATCTCCGTTCTGGCACGCTCCTCATGATGAAAGGTAGCAGCAAAAGGGGATTGAATGGTGACCACCCTGTGCCCGTCTTCAATCAAATCCATATTTATGTTAGTGGATTCGGTTACCGAAAGAAGCGAATCGGCCAGCTCGGCGTCTGTGATGTCAGTTTCAAGGTCGGATAGATCAGTACAGGCAGTGAGAGTTACCAGTAAACCGCCTGCGAGTAATACAAACAGCCTAATCGGTGCCGAAATACCGGTCACCGGCATCACCGAGTCCGGGAACGATAAAAGCTTGTTCGTTAAGGTGATCATCAATAGCAGCTGTTACAATGGGTACTTCGGGATGTTCCCGTTGCAGTCGGTTAATACCTTCAGGCGCGCTGATCAGACACATAAAGTGAATGTCTTTCGCACCTTTTTCTTTAACGAATGAGATGGAGTCACACGCACTGCCTCCGGTGGCCAGCATAGGGTCAACAATAAGTACCATCGCTTTTTCCAGTCCGGAAGGCAGGTTTGAGTAGTAATCAACGGGTTGATGCGTGTTTTCGTCTCGATACATCCCGAGATGACCGATCTGGGCTTCCGGGATAAATGTGGTAACGGCGTCCACCAGCCCGAGTCCGGCCCGGATGATAGGTACGGCCACCACATTGGTAGCGAATTCATGTCCGCCGGCTTTTTTTATCGGGGTCTCAACTTCTATCTCCTGAGTCGGCAGTGCCTTCAGGGAGTGGTAAGCCAGTATTATCCCTATCCGGCGAAGTGCCAGGCGGAACAATTGCGGAGGCGTTTGTTTATCCCGCAGGATGGTGAGATCCCGGGCTACAACGGGGTGATCCACCACTGTAACCCGGGAATAATCTATATCAGGCTTGCTCATCTATTGTTTTTATCAGTATAGGCTTGCGCAATTTTGTAAATCATACCAGAGAGAGCGATAAGGCCGATAATGTTTACCAGAGCCATGGTACCCAGCATGAAATCGCCAAATGCCCAGATGGCCGTTACCGACACAATAGCTCCGAAAAAGTGCATTCCGACGAATATCAATCGGTATAAGACTACTGCACTGTCACCAAACAGATATTGAAATGATCGGTCTCCGTAATAACTCCAGCTTATGGAAGTAGAGATAACGAAAAAGAATACCGCAATGGTTACAAGGTACTGCCCGCCGGGGAAAAGAGGCTTCAAACCGTCAGCGAATGCCGCCGAGGTAAGTGAGGCCACATTTTCCACAACACCACCGTAAATCCGGTCGACCGCCATTCCGTCTTCATCAAAAGCTATGACGTCGTCATTGATAGCGATCGTTCCCTGAAAAGGAACACTATAGGCATCGTCAATGAACATAGTATCAACCGGGATGCCGTAGCGTTTCATTTCACCGTTTACCGGCACACCGTCTTCGAACTTCAGGATATCGTCATGGACTTCATCGTTGTCTTCCCAGGGTTGTTCAATTACGTAACTCAGGTTCGGTCCGTCCGGATCCAGCGAACGTTGATGATAATTATCCCAGGCGCCGGTTACCACAATTACCAACCCGGTGATACTACAGACAACTATGGTGTCAATAAACGGGCCGATCAACCCGACTAAACCTGAATGGACGGGGTCACCGGTTTTACTGGCCGACATGGCGATAGGCGAGGATCCCTGCCCGGCTTCGTTGGAAAACAGCCCGCGCTGTACGCCGTAGCTGAGTGTGAGAATCAAGGCACCTGAACCAACCCCGAGAGCTCCGGCCTGGGGATTAAAGGCATTGGTAAAAATCGTTACAAATCCAGGTATTACCTGATCGTAATGAATCAACAGGATCAGCAAACCACCCAGTACGTAGAGAATGGCCATGAAAGGAACCAGGCGGGCGGTAACATAACCGATCCGTTTAATTCCACCCAGAATTACTGCTGCTACAATGGAAGCCGTAATGAAGCCGGTTAACCACAACGGCATATTGAAGTCAGAATGCATGACATCAGCAACCGTGTTGGCCTGCACCGCATTACCGGTAAGCAACGCACAGATGGAGGCTGCAATAGCAAAAATTACAGCAAGAAATTTCCAGTTACCCCCAAGGCCTCTTTCTATGTAATACATGGGGCCACCGGAGACAGAGCCGTCGTCATTTGTTTTTCGGTAGTAGGCACCCAGTGTACACTCAGTAAATTTAATAGCCATTCCAAACAGGGCGGTAACCCACATCCAAAACAGGGCACCAGGGCCACCGATATGAATTGCCAACGCAACTCCGGCGATGTTACCCACTCCTACGGTGGCAGAAAGTGCCGTACTCAGAGCCTGGAAATGGTTAATATCGCCTTTGTCATCCGGGTTATCATATCGCCCGGTTAATACACTAAAGGCATGTTTGAATTGCTTAATTTGAATGAAGCCAAGCCTGAGGGTAATAAAAATTCCGAAACCGAGCAGCACCATCACCATTAGAGGCAGTGCCTGGTAACCAAATATGGTTTCCGGAAAGTTCCAAATCAGGCTCTCAAGCCAGACTACAATTTCTTCAAAAGTTTCCATCCTGTAATTAGTTATACATTAATTTCGAAGTGTTACAAAGGTCGAAGAACGCTTCAGCGGGACTTCCCCAATTTCGTGATTCGTTTATCAAACGGAGTACCACACAAGTGTGTAAGAAACCTCCGGACTGCAATGGCAGATAATAATGTTTTTTTCGCAGATGGTGCAAAAATATTCACGGATTGTTGTAGCAATACCGCAAAGTCTTCAATATCAAAAAATTAAGTTTCAATTGGGAACGTTTTACCTTTTTTAAGAATTTAAAGGCTAAGAACCTTGAGCCTAATGAGTTGGCTTATTTGTATCAATCAACCCAAAATTTGAGGATTCTCATGACAAAAGCAGACATCGTCGACATCATCTCGAACTCTACCGGAATTACCAAAGTGGAAACGGAAACGGTAGTCAACGGTTTTCTGGATACCGTTATCGACGCGATGAAAAGCGGAGAAAACATTGAGTTGCGTGGATTTGGCAGTTTTAAAGTGGTAAAAAGGGCTCAAAGAGTCGCACGGAATCCCAAAACAAATGAAGAAGTTATTGTACCGGAGCAGTACGTGCCGGTTCTGAAGGTTTCCAAAGAATTTAAAAAGGCGGTAAACGAAGCTAATAAGTAATAACCGTTAGTCATTGGTGGTGATCTGCTGCCGATGTTGTTTCAGAATCGCATTTACCTGTTAATTGCAACCAGGGATACGGGCAAGCTCTATGCTGTTAAATCAGACTGTAGATTTCATTAACAGGATGCAGGCATGCAGGGTTATCATTTATAAGCACGGTTGACTAAATATTGATACAAAAACAAAGCGTGAGCTTATCCTTAAGCAGGATTGTATAAGCCCGCATCTATCAGTATTGAAACTGATTGTTGAGTAGAATTTTATCTGTATACAGGTAAAAATGGAATCTTAATCGACATGCTTTGCCGTGAGGCCTGATCGGAAGGGCATGAGCTTGACAACCATTGAATGCAATTCTGATATGCAGGGTTTTTGCAAAGTATCAAACCTATTTTCGAATTATAAATCTTAGTCTGCATTTTCTGTTAATCACATTCTTCGTGTACTTTAGGTCGTTGATTGCCGTTTGGGCGTATAATCTGTTTAACCCAAATCAAGGTATGTCAATACGATTCTGGAGTATACTAATTCCGGTAGTGGTCGTTGCCGGAGCCGCGATTTTTATTTATCTCGATTACAGTGAACACCAAACCGGTGGTTTGGCTGAGGAGGATTTTCATCAGCATGTGCATGCCGAGCAGTCAGATGCTGAAGGTGATACCGGTGAATATGAGACCAGTATACAGGAACCCGACAGCAGTGATCTGGCACGCATACTCGAAATCGAAGAGGAGCTGGATCAGACCGATAACAGATCCTTGAAAATTGCCTATTACGGGGAAATCATTCAGCGGTATATGAAATATGACCGCCTCGACGGAGCCGGAGATGCCGGTTACCGGCTTGCCGCGCTTACCGATGAATTGGATGACTGGGTAAACGCCGGAGACTGGTTTTATGCCTGGCTGGATCAGGAGCCCAATGAAAATCGCCGTTATTATTTTGCCTCTCGGGCTGCCGAAGCTTATGGAAGGGCATTGGAAATTACCCCTTCAGATTATGGCCTTCGTACGGATAAAGCGGCCGCATTGGTGGCCTCGGGTAATGCAGAGCGTGCAGCTGAGGAGCTGAAGCTGGCGTTGGAAGAAAATCCCGATCATCTGGATGCTAATTACAATCTTGGAGTAATTTTGCATCAAATGGGTAGCAAAGACGAAAGTATTTCGTATCTTAGGCGGTCAGTTGATCTGGCAGAGGGCACGGATCGGCAGGAAGTTGTCGAGCGGTTCATTAGTGAGCATGATGTAGCCCTTTAAAGCCTGAAAGATTTTTTTAAAATAACCAAACAAAAGACCGATCATAGTTCATTATGCCAAGTGGAAAAAAGCGCAAAAGAGCAAAGATTGCCAAGCATAAGAGGAAAAAGCGTCTCCGAAAGAATCGCCATAAGAAGAAGTAGCGATTCAGCGCATTTTAGTTTTTGGTAAGTTACAGCCTCCTCTGCGGGTAAGCAGCGGAGGCTGTTTTGTTATAAACAATGGCGGTTATTCGGCCATTGCACGTGGAAAACTTTTCTCAGCTACATCTACAACCTTGTTGGTGAGTATGAGCAGCTGCTGAATTTTTTTAGTAACGGTTTGATGAATTTCGTTCAGTTCCTTTTTACCTGTCAAGCAATATTGCAGGTAGCTGATTAGGTTCATGTTGGACAGGTACTTGTTTTCGTCACTACCCTCAATTTCCACATGCCAGCGATTGGTGATGTTGTCATCGGGCAGATGATCATGCAGCCGCTCGTTGACTCCCTGCATCCATTGGCTGGCCGTTTCAATCTTGCCGGACTCCTCTCCGGTCAGATCCTCATCCAGAACCATTTGTTCGTTAAAGTGCCAGGTAATTTCTACATCGATATTCGGATCAATGTTGGTTTCAGGCAGTGAGGAGTTTTTTAATAGCGGGTGTTGTTCCATTCCGTTAAGCTGCTTGGCAAGGCGGATCTCACGGAATTTGTCCCAATCCAGATTAATTTCTACAAGGTTGATAAACGGAGTGATCTCTGACAAATCTATGGTTATTTCCAATCCTGATGCGTTAATTGCTTGTTCTTGCCATTTCTTAAATTGCTTTATGGGAAGCTCGCGTCGATTTAACTCTTCCTGAATATGATTGATTATTGAGTTAAAAATTGGATAATCCATCGCATATATAGTTTATATTGATATTGTTATACTTGATGTCGATAACTGAATTTAAATGAACAACTATTATACTCTAAGACAGGTGGCTGTCGAACTTTATCAGCAGCTCTACAACACATCATTCCTTCAGGCGGTTAGTTTTCGTAAAAACAGGCTGGAATTGTACTTTCAGCCATCAGGATCAGAAGATCCCGTGCAGATAACGTTTAGTTCTCATCCAAAGCGTGTAGGTATTTTCCGAAATATCTACTTTCCACCCAAAAAAAAGGATATTGTTTCCTTTTTCGATCAACTCAACGGGAAATTTATAAAAAAAATTCAACTCTTGGGAAATGATCGCTTGTTAGATTTTTGCTTTTCCGGTGAGTTGCACCTGAGGTTTCAGCTGTTCGGGCATGGGGCCAATTGTTTTTTGTATGATGATGAAGGAAAAATTATTTCCGCATTTCGGGGAGAACGAAAATTTAAAGGGGATAAAATTCCTGAGCCCCGGGAACCCCAAATTGCTCCGGTGGAAGATTTGAGTGGCGACGCGCAAAAGATGATGCTGCAGCGCGACCCGAAATTGCCCAGACGCTGGGTGCCGGAGTTATGCCGGTATCATGAGTTGGATGGAAAATCACCGCAAGTGGTAGCCGAACTTACCGATCAACTTGCCAAAGATTTGCGTGAGCGTCCCGAACCGGCTTTAATTGACGGACTGGAACTATGTACTATACCAGCAGATTGGCTGCCGGCGGATCGTGAACATTTTGATAGTTTTAGCGAAGCTGTCAGGGTTGCGTACGGTGCTCAAAACCGGAAAGAGCAGCTGGATCAGGGAAAGAAACGGCTTTCATCACTGTTAGAGGCAGAAGGCAATCGACTT
>SLJN01000152.1 GCA_007135115.1 Balneolales bacterium | reverse complement strand
GCAGACCGCCGCGGTGGATGAGGGGTTTCATCACTTTTTTGCCGGTTAATTTTTCGAGATAACGGCAAGGTTCGCATAATTCAAGCCCTTCCACTTCTACCTCACCTATTTCAAAACGCTTGCCGACGAGGTCATTCAGTCCGATGCCTTTGGTAATGATATTCCGGCGCAGCTCACCGGGTTGTACCTCCGGGAAACCGTGTTCCTTCTGCAAGCGCTCAATATTTTCCATCTCGATGAGGGTAAGCTCTTTCGACGGTTTCCGCTTTTCCGGCGGCAAACTTTTTTGCTTGATGAAATTGCGATCTCCCTCCAGACCGAGTCCCGGAACCGCACGAACCGAGCCTTGCTCGTGAGTGGGAGCGCCTTCATCAGGAGTAATAAAAATTCCAACAATGGATCTGGTCATAGGAATGATTATGGAAGGATGATAAAATTAAAGCCGGGTCCGGACGAGCATTGATATTCCCTGCGTCCGGACCACGGTTAATTTAGGAATCAGTCTACAAGTTCAAAGCCCTGGTGTTTGCCTTTTTCGGTGGCAGGCACCCCGTACTTCATCCAGACCGGCATGGGTTCGTCCATCAGGTAGTGATCGAAGAACTGCTGCATCCGGCGGGAGAGGTCTTTTCGGTTAACCCGCTCCCGGAGGTTGTGGGCTTCATCATTATAGTTGAGCATCCAAACGGGTTGATCGAGTCGTCGAAGCGCCGTAAAAAACTCAATCCCCTGATACCAAGGAACCGCGCCATCCGCATCGTTGTGCATCATCAGCAGCGGGGTGGTTACATTGTCGGCATAGAACAGCGGGGAGTTTTCCAGGTAGTGCATCGGTCGCTCCCACAGGGACTTACCGATCCGGCTTTGCGTTCGCTCATACTGGAATTGACGGTTGAGTCCCGTCGCCCAGCGAATTCCGCCGTAGGCGCTGGTCATGTTGGAAACCGGCGCTCCGGCCATAGCAGCGGTGTACATGTCCGTCCGGGTGATGATATGGGCAATCTGATATCCGCCCCAGCTCTGCCCCTGCAGCGCTACGCGGTCCCGGTCGATGAAACCTTTGTCAATCAGATGGGTCGTCATCGCATTGATAGCATTTTCAGCGCTCTTGCCGGGATAACCTTCTTTATAGAGAATATCCGGCATGGCAACCACATAGCCGCGGCTTGTATAGAATGCCGGCGTAATAGTTGATGCCGAAGGCGCGGGAACACGGTGGTTATGCAACCGGTCGGAAACCCGCTCATAAAAATAGACGATCATCGGATATTCTTTATCCGGATCGAAATCTTCCGGCGTGTAGAGCAGACCGTCCAGTTCTTTACCGTCCAGGCTGGTGAAGGAGAACAACTCCACATCCCCCCACAGATAATTTTCCTGCTGTGGGTTGGCCTCGGAAATTTTCTCGATGTTATTAAAATCCATATCCGAGATGTAGATATTCGGATAGTCATGGAAGGTACTCAGGCGGAACATGATTTTATCCGCATCGTCGGCCTGGTTGGGATGATACGTGTTATAATCTCCGCGCCAGAGCTCATCGGGAGCATCCGAGCGGGAAAAGTCCGTACGGAAAAAGGCTTCTGATTTGTCGGCATCATCCATAGCTCGCAGGTATACTTCGCCATCCGGGAAATAGCGGTCGCTGCGATCCAGGCGGATGAGTGAGAAATCCCGGTCGTGATCGCGGCCGTCTCCGCCGGTGAGCATACGTGCTTCGGTCTGTCCGTCGGGATCTACCACCCACAGATCGTACCGGTCGTCGATGATCACTTTTTCATCGCCTTCCGTCCATCCCGAAATACCATACGGACTGGGTTCCTGCGGGCGATCGTTCATTTCATCATAAAAAGGGACATCGATATCTTCGGTAACGTTGGTTTTCTGACCGGTTTCAAAATGGTAGGTGTACCAGTCTTTATCCTTGTAGTCGTACCACATCAGGTAATTGCCATCGGGCGAAAGGGTTGTGCTGATTTTCTTCCGCTCCATAATTTTCTCGCGCTCACCGGTTTCTACGTCCACAACAAAGACATCCTGAAAAACCGGAGAACCTTTCCACTGCCGCAGATGCAGATAATGGCGATTCTGATAGCCGTAGGCATAATCCGCATTGTTACGATCCGGGATGGAGACGTACTCCATATCTTTATCAGCTAACTGCACCCATTCATCCTGACCGATATGGTAAACGGCCTGGAAAGTTCGGCGCAGCTCCTGATCTTTGCGAACCAGCTGACGGCTCTGCAGTTCCTCATCCTGCCAGTGCCAGATGTCCACGGCCGCCATATCGATTTCTTCAACCGTCGTATCCCGTTGCATCGGCTCGGGAGCCGTTCCGAAAACCAGCCGGTTTCCATCTTCGGAAAAAGACGGATTGGCCCACTCGTTGACCATCCATTCATCCTTGAGCGCCTCGGAAGAGGTATCCGCTACGACGGTGGGTTCGGTCAGATCGTCATTCCAATAATATAGCGTGTAGTAATCGGGCTCGTCGTTGTTATTGTTATTGTCATTTTCGTCTTCGTCAGCATCTTCGGTGTCCGGATCTGCCAGGAACGCAATTTGATTGGCGGTTGAATCCATGGTTACCGAGCGGTAATCGGCTTTTTCCGAACTGATGGTGGTTTGCTCACCCTGCTCAAGATCATAAACGTGTACGCCGTTGATTTCCAGGCTGTCTTCCTTTCCGGTGCGGAAAACCAGACGCTCGGCGTGTTTTGAAAAATGATACTCCTTTACATGCGGGAATACGGTCTCTTCACCGGTTTCAAGATTTCTGAGGACAAGGTCGGTTTTAGACTCATCGTTCTCATCGGCGTTTTGACCATCTGCTGATCCGGCATCTTCTTCGGACTCTTCGTCATTTTCCTCCTCGTCCTCTGAGCGGTCAAAATGATACGCCAGCCACTGACCGGATTTTTCCGGGAACCGGTAGGAGTCTACTTCCGGGATTTTTTCGAGTTCACCGGTATCCATAGTGTAAACTCCGAGCGTGTCGTCGAACTCCTGATTGGGATTTTTGCCTTCAATTTTGGCTTCCCGCTCCTTCTCGTAAGGAGTGGCGATGAAATAGGCCAGGGTTTCGGAGTCGTAGCTGAGTTCGAAGTTTTCACCCCGCGCGAGGGAATCTTCAGCATCGGTGTTTAAGTTCCGAATGATCAGATTTCCATCACCTTCCTGTGGATTGAGACCGTACAGAACATAATCCCCTTCCCGCGAAAGGGTGTGATTGGAGATACCCTGCCATTTATCGAACACATAATGGTCCATTGGCTTTTTGTCTTCCACCTCGTCCACCTGCCCGATGGCGGCACACGAAGTAAACATCACCGTTAGGGGAAGTAAAAGTTGCTTCATATTATTTGGTTGTTGTTGTTTCGACGGTCGATAGCGGACTCAGTTAGGATTTCCAACATTTCCGTTTACCGCGACAGCTTCCATCGCGATAAGAGCTTTTCCACTTCGCCGTCATCATTTATGGTTTCGTTGTAAAAATAGATTCCCGATTCATCCGCCATGCGTATACGCTGACCAAATTGCTCGGTTGAAAACGTTTCATCAGGCAGAATTACAGAGCCCTGTTTTTCGAAATCATCTTCCAGAACTATCAGTTCCAGAGTATTATCATGATTGTGCCCGATTTCTACTAACCAGTTATCGCCCAAATCGTACAAACCGTTAACAACACTTCTGTTTCGAATGAACTCCGCAAGCAGCGACGGATCTTCCTGAATTTCCTCTTCGGATGCCTCCATCGGCACATCCCGCCAGTTTTCAGATACGTCAAACGGGTGCGATTCCGGCTCATCCATACCAGACGCATAATGGAAAATTTCAGTTGTAGCAGGATTCACCCAGAAAACCTGTTCATCCTCTGCCACCATCCCCCCGGCAAACGGAATATTTCTGAGCCAGCGATCTTCACGGGTAACCTCTCCTTGTTCATCGGTTGAGACTCTGTTCAGCTCGCCAATTTCAAAATGATAGAGCGCCGTTTCATCCTCCGGATTACTGGGCAGCGCATAAATCTGGTCGTTGGTGCCTTCGAATTTGCGGTAATTCTCCTCTACGAAATCAATCTGCCTGATTTCCTCACCGTCGAGCCCGAATGTCAGGCGCCGACCGTCTTTTGCAATCAGATAAATCTCATCATCGTGGGCGTACATATCCATAATTGCAGCGTATTCGTAGGATCGATCCCCCCGGCTGCCAAGTTCTGCTTTTTGTTCACCTTCATCGTTATAGACGATCGCCACGATGGCTTGTTCATCCGAATGGACGAAGCCCTCATCGAGGCGAATAAAAATTCCTTCAACCTGATCCGAAGTTGCTCTGAGCTCCTCGTTGAGCGGGATTTCTTCATCAAGTTCAATGGTAAGTTCATCCTGAGCGATAGCTTCGCTCGCAATTAGAATACTTCCAACAGCAAAAATAAAGATTACTTTTGATAAATCTGCGGATGCAAAATGCATATACCGGGGTATTTGGGTCTGGGTCGTCTGATAACCATGGAAGCTAAGAAAATCTGATCAAAAAACCGGAATCGGTCTGCATCGGCAAATAAGCTGCTTATCGTTTACTCGTTTTTCTTTACGTAAATCGGATATTGAAATCAGGGGATTAAATTGAACTCCAACTTGTATATAGGAAGTTTTATATTTACGTGGTTTTATCCCTGGTGAAGCTACATTAAAGGTGAGATGCATTGATTACCAATGGGTTGTATAAATTCCCAATCACGAAAATATGCAATACTCCTTATAATTACGCCAATCACCCCAATTGGATTTAGCATTTACCATCATGGTACTGCTTTTGTATCTTGTTGAACGATAAGCGCTATTTCTGCCATTTTTACAATGAAGGTTTATCGGCCGAGTTCAATTTAAACCTTCGATTATATCGCATGCCGTCATGCGGTTTCACTATTATTTATTTTGATTTAGCTACGAGCTGACAGAACAGAATTTAAATGAGCACTTTAACTATTTACAATACCCTGACCCGAGACAAAGAGGCTTTTGAGCCCATCAAGCCGGGTTTTGTATCCATATATGTGTGCGGACCAACGGTGTATGGTGATCCACACTTGGGGCATGCCAAAAGCTATGTCTCTTTTGATGTCGTTGTCCGATACCTGCGATACCTTGGGTTCAAGGTCCGCTATGTTCAAAATATTACCGATGTAGGCCATCTCACCGATGATGCCGACGAGGGAGAGGATAAACTTGCCAAGCAGTCACGCATAGAGCGCCTCGAACCCATGGAGGTGGCCGATAAATATACGTGGAGCTACTTCGACGCCATGGATCGGTTGAACGTCAAACGCCCCGATATCGCCCCGAGAGCAACCGGCCATATCCCCGAGCAAATCGAGATGATTGAAGAGCTTATCCGGCGCGGTCATGCCTACGAAAGCAACGGCAATGTCTATTTTGATGTCCACTCCTTTGAGGAATACGGTAAACTCAGCGGCCGCTCAACGGAAGATGCCGAATCCGGAACCCGTGTGGAGACAGCCTCCGATAAACGCAATCCGGAAGATTTCGCGCTGTGGAAAAAAGCGGACCCTGAGCACATTATGAAGTGGCGCTCGCCCTGGGGCGTGGGCTATCCCGGCTGGCATATTGAGTGTTCTGCGATGTCAACCCGGTACCTGGGGCATACCATTGATATTCACGGGGGCGGACTCGAAAATCAGTTTCCCCACCACGAGTCGGAAATTGCCCAGTGCGAAGCGGCCCATGATGAGCCTTTTGTGCGCTATTGGATGCACAATAATATGGTTACCCTCAACGGACAGAAGATGGGCAAATCGTTGGGTAATGCGATCAGTCTGCCTCAATTTTTTGAGGGGGATCATGATTTGCTCACGCGAAAATGGCCGGCTGATGTCATTCGGTTTTTCCTACTTCAAAGTCATTACCGAAGCACCACCGATTTTTCCGAAGAAGCATTGACCGCCGCCGAAACCGGGCTCAAAAATCTGCATCAGATATTCCGACAAATTGAGCAGGCCGAACCGGGTAATGGCAATTCTTTTGATGTCCCAGCATTTGTGGATCAGATTAAAGCCTGTTTAAATGACGACTTTAATACGGCGAAAGCTATCGGGCTGTTTTTCGAGAATCTGCGGGATGTCCGCAAACAAATTAACAGTGGTGAACCACCTTCAAACGTAGATGAACTCGCCGGCGAATTGAAAAAACTTGCCGACGACGTGCTCGGCATCTGGCCGGTGGACGATGCAGAGGGTGATGAGCAGGATCAGCAACGATTACATCACGCTATAGAATTACTGCTGGAAATCCGTCAAAGCGCCCGAAGTAACCGGGATTTTGCAACCGCCGACCGCATCCGGGACCGCCTGGCCGAAGTTGATATTAAAATAGAAGACTCGCCGGAGGGCACAACTTATCGGATCGCGGATAAATCTTACCAATATTCCTCTACTACCTAAATACCGAATATTAAAACCTCATTCATGGACAACGATTTTTTTTACTGGGAAGGGCAACCCATCCTATTGGAAGCCGGAAGCATAAACCTGCCGTTTCCGCTTAACCTCTTTGGCCTCATTCTCAGCGTGATTGCGTATTTCTGGATTGTGAATACCTGGTTTACTCCTCAGCAGGAGAATCAAAAAAACCGGAAAAAGCGCAGACAAAAAAAGGAGACCTCCCAGAAGCAGCGTGAACTAAGCAGCCTGGAAGCTACCGGTCTGTTTGTCGGCTGTCTGATTGCCGGTCAGATCCTGTTTCTGATTCTGCCCGGCCCAACGTTTGAGCAAATCGGTCCGATCACCCTTCGTTGGTACGGGCTTCTTTTTGCTACCGCATTTCTGTCCGGATATTTCATCACCCGAAAACTATTTGCCGATGCCGGCCGGTCTGTTGAACAGGTTGATATGCTGCTGATTTATATGTTGTTTGCCACCATCATAGGGGCACGGCTGGGCCACGTCTTCTTTTATGAAGCCGAGTATTACCTGCGCAACCCGGTTGAGATCCTGTTCATTTGGCAGGGCGGACTTGCGAGCCACGGGGCAACGATAGGTATTCTCGTTGGTTTGTACCTCTATATCAGGAAGATCGGTGACATGCAATTTTTCTGGCTGACCGACCGGGTAGCCCTCCCCGTCATCTTCGGGGGAACATTTATCCGGATCGGCAATTTTATGAATTCCGAGATTTACGGAGTTGAGTCTTCGGTTCCCTGGGCCGTTATTTTCGCCGCCATTGATGAGGTACCGCGACACCCATCGATGTTATACGAGGCGATTTTTGCCCTTTTGATTTTCACGGTACTCGTGCTGATCTATCGCCATTATAAATCCGATCCGCCGGTGGGTATGATCACCGGTTGGTTTATGATTTTGCTGTTCAGCAGTCGTATCCTGGTAGAATTCACCAAGGTAGACCCGGCCCGGTTTGCCCAGGAGTGGATGCTTGCTATGGGACAGCTTCTCAGCATACCTTTTGTGTTATTCGGCATCTGGATTTTGTGGAAGAAAGTGCCCCAATGGAACCGTAGCTCAGCTCGCTAATTTATCGTAACTTTCATTTATATACATTCAAATAAACTTAGGGGATAATAGTCTATGGAAATCAAGTTCGGAACCGATGGTTGGAGAGCCATAATTGCTAAAGATTTCACCTTCGCTAACCTGAGCAAAGTCTGCCAGGCAACCGCAAGTTGGATTAAGGATGAAGAAATTACTTCAAACGGTGTCGTCATCGGACACGACGCCCGGTTCATGGGAAGAGAGTTTTCGGAATTTGCGGCATCTGTTTTTGCTTCGCTCGGCATTCCCGTACGTTTTGCCGACAGCATGGCAACCACCCCGGCGCTAAGTTGGGCTGCTCTTGAGTATGACGCCGTTGGCATCGTCATTACCGCCAGCCACAACCCTCCGAATTATAACGGATTTAAGATTAAAGCACCGTTTGGCGGACCGGCAACGCCTGACCAGATCGAAGCCGTGGAAACACGTATACAGGATGCATCCCCGGATTATCAACCTCAGGAGTTCAGCGAGCTGGTTGCCGAAGGGAAAATCAATCTCATCCCCCTGAATGATCTTTATCTTGATGTCATTCGCGACCGCATTGATGTCGAAAAAATCAAAAAAAGCGGATTGAAGATCGGTCATGACCCCATGTATGGAGTTGCCCAGGGGATGATCAAAACGCTGTTTCCGGACCAGACTTCAGAAATACATGCGGATATCAACCCCGGTTTTCACGGTACCGCTCCCGAGCCGATTCTCAAAAACCTGCAACCGTTCGCCAAATTTGTAAAAGAAAATGATTGCGACCTCGGGATTGCCAATGACGGTGATGCGGACCGAGTCGGCCTGTTCGATGAAAACGGCAACTTTGTGGATTCTCACCTGGTCCTGTCGCTTCTGGCCAAATACCTCAGCCAGGAAAAGGGTTTTAGCGGCACCATCGTGAAAACCTTTTCCACCACCAGTATGCTGAATAAACAGGCGAAAAAGTATGATCTGCCGATCGAAACCACCAAAATCGGATTTAAATACATCGCCGATAAGATCGTCACCGGCGACGTATTGCTGGGCGGAGAAGAATCCGGCGGACTTGCCGTAAAAGGCCATATCCCTGAGCGGGATGGTATATTCATCGGGCTGATCATCGCTGAGATGATGATGCACTATGACAAGCCCTTAAGTGCTATGGTCGAGGATCTTTTTGATGAATTTGGTCCGCATCACAACATCAGACTGGATATATATACGACCGATGCCAAAAAACAGGCAATGATTCAGCACTGTAATGATAAGCAGGTCAAAAAGATCAACGGCAAGCAGGTGATCAAGTGGGAGTTTACCGATGGCATCAAACACTGGATGGAAGACGGTTCCTGGGTGCTGGTGCGCCCTTCCGGAACCGAGCCGGTGTTACGCATCTACTCCGAAGACCGCAGCCAGGATGTCGCTCAACAAAATGCCGAATTTGTAAGCAGTATGGTTGATAGCTTTTAATACCGTTCCGTTCAAAACGACAGGGTACATTGACACCCTGTCGTTGCGTCAATTCGGTTTATTTATAGCGGCTTTATGCGCGGTTTCTTTTTACCCTGATAATCTTCAGGATGATTGCTCATTCTTCTGAACTCAATTATCGTAAATACGAACCCAGCCATGAGCATGAAGAAAATGATTAAGCCAAATACAAATAGGGTACTCGGCTCTGATGTGATAATTACAACTTCTTCCATTTTTAGGTATGATGAAGTACAATGACTTTGATATAAATTGCAATTGCCAGAATGGAAGGGACCCAAATTCCGACAAATAAACCTTCCTCGCGCATACCATTAAACCAAAGAATTACTGAAACGAGAAGAGAAATTAATGCAGCCGCAAGGAACAGATAATCCGACTTTTTAAAAACTAGTTTCATATCCCTCCTGAGAAAGTTAGGTGTTTTGTTATGTGCTCTCCAACTATGCGTAAAAACTACATTTGATGATTTTTAGTTCGCCAAAACCACCTATTTACAATAATTTCTGCTTAAACACTCATAGGGTTTCTGAACCTCTTTTTATATTATTATGCCGTTATTAAACTCATCCTACCAACCGCCTTTTTATTTCCGAAACGGGCATCTTCAGTCCGTTTTACCGACCGTATTTCGTAAAGTTGATCAAATCGAGTATAGAAGAGAACGTATTTTCACCCCTGATGATGACTTTCTGGATTTGGACTGGTCCGCACCAGGGTCTGACAGGTTGATGATTATATCCCATGGTTTGGAGGGACATTCAAACCGGCATTATGTTAAAGGAATGGTGGCTCATGCGAACCGGAACGGGTGGGATGCCTGCGCCTGGAACATGCGGGGTTG
>SLJN01000192.1 GCA_007135115.1 Balneolales bacterium | reverse complement strand
TTTTTGCGTAAGCTGCTCGAAGATACGGTCGGTAAAGTGCAACCCGGCCGTGGGAGCTGCCTTACTGCCTTCTTTGTTGGCAAAAATGGTTTGATATTGCTCCGACAACGACTCATCCTGCCGGATGTAGGGGGGCAGAGGCGTCATTTTATGCGGGTCGAAAACCTCGTCGGTCAGCGACCGGTTAAAGCGGATGATGCGAAGCCCGTCCTCTTTTACCTCTAACACTTCCGCTGTGATTTCATCGGTAAGCGGCACGACTCGACCGGGTTTGAACTTCTTCCCGGGGCGGACCATCGCCTCAACGGTTTCAGGGTCGAACGTGCGGGTGACAAACACCTCTTTGTTGCCGAATAACAGCCGCGCTTTATCCACTTTTGCGTTGTTGAGGACCAGCTCGGTATGCGCGGGAAGATAATCCACCAGATTATAGAAATAATCGTCGATGATTTCTCCGGACTCGCGCCTGTAAACCAGCAGCCGGGAGCTATCGCGCGGCTCAGCCGGGTGTTGAGCAATCAGCGATTCGGGCAGGTCGTAGCTGAAGTCGCTGAGTTTCCATTCGGTGGTTCGGGGCATCGGGATAAAACGGGATCAGCTCGTTACTTTTTTGCCAACCTGTTGTTTTACCTGTTGGATGATACCTTCAGCATCAATGCCCACCTCGTGGTAGAGCTCCGGCTGTGTGCCGTGTTCCACCAGGCGATCCGGCACGCCGAGTATCGTCATGCCCGGACGATTAGGCGTCTGCATAAGGTATTCGGCTACGGCTGATCCGAATCCGCCGAGCTTAGCACCGTCTTCAACTGTGATGATATGGCGATAGGAAGTAGCAATGTGATCAATCAGCTCGTGATCGAGCGGCTTGACGTAGCGGAGATCGTAATGGCCGACGTGGATGCCGAGCTCATCCAACTGCTCGACTGCTTTGGCAGCTTCGTTGCCGATGGTTCCGTAGGATAAAATGGCAATATCATCGCCCTCTTTGAGGGTCCGGCCCTTGCCGGGGATTAAAGTTTCATAGGATTGATTGCGGTCGAGCCCGACAGATCCGCCCCGCGGATACCGGATGGCAAACGGACCATCCTGATGCTGCCACGCGGTGTACATCATGTTCTGAAGCTCTACTTCGTTCATCGGCGCACCGACCACGATATGCGGTAGGCTGCGCAGATAGGAAATATCATACAGTCCGTGGTGTGTCGGACCGTCAGCACCAGCCAGACCGGCTCGGTCCATGCAGAATACTACCGGCAGCTTCTGGATCACCACATCGTGGACCAGCTGATCATAGCCCCGCTGCAAGAAGGTGGAGTAAATGGCGACAAACGGCTTGATCCCCTGAGTTGCCAATCCGGCAGCGAAGGTGACGGCATGTTGCTCGGCAATTCCAACATCAAATGCTCGATCCGGAATTTCTTTCATCATTTTGAGCATCCCGGTACCTGAGGGCATGGCAGCGGTGATGCCGACGATTTTCTCATCTCTTTTAGCCAAATCGATGATGGTATCGGCAAAGACATCCTGATATTTCGGCGGCGGAGCAACTTCCGGCTTTTTGGCCAGGGACTGACCGGTAACTTTATCAAACGGGCTGCCCTGGGCGTGCCATTTTACCTGATCCTTTTCGGCAGGGGCAAATCCTTTGCCTTTTACGGTTACTGCGTGAAGCAGCTTAGGGCCGGAAACATTGCGAAGATCACGCATTTGCCGTGCCAAACTCTGGACGTTGTGGCCGTCAACCGGTCCGTAGTATTTAAATCCGAGTGCTTTGAAGAGTCCGCCCGGTGTTACGGCTGAGGTAACGGCATCTTCGAGCCGGGAAGCGGCTTTGCGCATTTTATCGCCGGCCGACTTAAAATGACCCAACAGATCGTAGATTTCATCCCGCATCCGGTTGAAGGTCTTGCTGGTGGTGATATCGGCCAGGTATTCCTTCAACGCCCCGACGTTGGGGTCGATCGACATGGCGTTGTCGTTGAGGATCACCAAAATATCACGGTTGAGCGCCCCGGCGTTGTTCATAGCTTCGAAGGCCATCCCGGCTGTCATGGCACCGTCGCCGATTAGGGCGACAACTTTTTTATCCTGATTCAGCATATCCCGGGCTACCGACATGCCGAGTCCGGCGGAAATTGAGGTACTGGAATGGCCTACCCCGAAGGTATCGTAGGGGCTTTCGGATCGTTTCGGGAAGCCGCTCAGACCATTGTATTTTCGGTTAGTATCAAATTTATCCCTGCGGCCGGTTAGCATTTTGTGCCCATAAGCTTGATGGCCGACATCCCAGATCAAAAGATCTTCGGGGGTGTTGTAAACGTAGTGCATGGCAACGGTAAGCTCAACCACTCCCAGACTTGCACCGAAGTGGCCTCCGTGGACTGAAATCGTATCAATGATGTAATCACGTAATCCGTCACAGACTTCGGGAAGCTGCTCCATATCCAGCTTGCGTAAATCATCCGGGTATTGAATCGACTCGAGCAGCTTTAAAGGGTTATACTCTTCTGATGCCATTAACTTTGATCTTTGTCTTCATTTACGTTTTCTACCTTGAGCTCAGCCTGTTCAAGTATAGTGGCACAATGCCGGGATAGCCGCGATCCCTCCTCGAACAATTTGATGGACTCCTCCAGACCAATATCTTCAGCTTCAAGTCGCGCTACGATATCGGATAATCTTTTTAAAGCTTCTTCAAACTCTAATCGTTCCGTCTCCGGAGTCTCACTTTCGCTCATTTCCCGCAGGCTTAGGTGATAATTGATTCAGCCTTGTAAAATACGAAGATGGAAGGATAAAAGTAATAGGGTTTTAAATGGGTGATTTTAATCGACTGGCTTCTGAATGTAGTTCCGGATAAAGCTTCTCAATTTTTATTCAACTTGTGAGAAGCATACCCCGCTACGAGCCCGACTGCAAAATTGAATGCCAATAAAATCAACTCGCGCTCTATGGTAAATTCCCGGAACCCCCTGATGTAATTAAAAACCTCAATTGCAGCGGTGACTAAAATCGAAAACAGCAGAGCGAAGAGAAGGATTTTATAAGCGGGTTTCATAGTTCAGCAGTGATGGCCGGTGAAGATTTACAAGGTCAATGTGCCGGTAAATAACAAACCTGATGAGCAAACTCAATAATCCCGCCATTTCCTACTCTTTCCCGTGCATCCCTCGGCTACTTTTTGTGACAGGATTGACCTTTTGGCTCGGGATGTTTTGGATTGTATTCATCATTCACCCCGACCTTATCCGCAGACTATCGTCGCGGATCGGTCGGGCTAATATCGGCCGTCCTCCGCTGCGCTACGGACTTTTTGGGAAAACCCTCCGGGAAGTTTTCACAGCCAAAATGTAGATAATCAGACGACGTGAAAAGTTTATAACACCTTTTACGTCTCGGATGCCATGACTTTATAGCTAATCAAATATGTGCTCATACGGT
The DNA here is from genome assembly GCA_007135115.1 of Balneolales bacterium. GTDB lineage: Bacteria > Bacteroidota > Rhodothermia > Balneolales > Natronogracilivirgulaceae > SLJN01. The sequence goes on along the minus strand of SLJN01000192.1, from coordinate 6,513 downwards.
TATCCGGAACCCTAAAACCATATCACAAACTATTGCGATATGGTAAACCTGGTATCAAACCATTTCCTTGCTAATCGAAGCCTCTTTCAGCAAGAATTTATTCACCGGGCACATATCGGCAATTTGTTTTAATCTTTTACGCTCTTTATCGGTGATATCTCCATCGATTTCAATGGCCACATTAATGTTTTGATCGCTATTCATCGTCACATCGGCGGCAATACGATCAACATTCATTTCTTTTCGATCCGCATACATGCGAAGTGTTATTACGACGCAGCTACCGAGAGAGGACAGCAACAGAGAAAACGGGTCCGGCCCTTTATTTTTACCACCTTTGCTTTCCGGCTCATCTGCAATAATCTGATGTCCTGCTGTATCGATGGTAGTGGTGTATTGATCCCGGTCGATATAAACAAGAGACTGCTTGGTGATTTGGGTTGCTTCGCTCATAGCTTCTGAAAGTTTTTTTGGGTTAATTTACATGTAAATATATAGATATATTTTTATAAATGCAAAAGCCTCCGACCCAGTAATCAAAATGATGACGAAAACTTGGTAATATTTGGGTGCCCTAAATACATAATTCAATTGACTATACTTGTTATTTTAAATCAGGATACCAACTCACCCAATGACAGACCGGAAGATTAAGCTGAAGGCGAAATTGCTATGAGATGTTTGATGCTATTGATTTTAATGTTTGCGTTCACTTCCATTTCTGTGGCTCAGGTAGATTACAACGATCGGATTCAGCCCATATTCGACGCCCACTGCACCTCCTGCCACGGAGCCAATGCCCGGAGTGGAGTCAACTTACTTGATTATGATGCCGTAATGAGTAGCGTAGGCGAAAACTACGATACTCTAATTGTGATCCCCGAAAAACCGGATGAAAGCCCGCTTGTGGATGTCATCGAAAACGAAGAGCCGGAATACGGCTCCAGAATGCCCCCCGGCACGCCGCTCGATTCAGCGCAGATTGCCGACATCCGAGCATGGATAGAAGAGGGTGCAGAGGAGAATGTATCGACTTCATCCCCCCGAAAAGACCTTATTGCAAATGGATTTGAACTGCGCTCCAATTATCCCAATCCATTTAACCCGGTCACGCAAATCCGTTTTACTATGCCTTCCAGGGCAGATTATTCGGTTGATATTTTTTCGGTGTCGGGTCAGCACATAACACAAATAACCGGCAGCAGCTCAGCTGGAAGTGTTACTGTTCCGGTTGATCTATCCGGACAGCCCTCCGGCGTTTATGTGTACCGGGTGACGATTCGCACGCCGGAAGGAGACTCTGCTCGTCAAGGAGGACGGATGATCTTGCTGAAATAACCGCCGCCGTAAAATTCCCAATCCCGTTTCCGGTTTGTCGTTGAAATGATGTACCTTTACCCCCATCATTTTTGATTAATCGACAAGCCTGAGTGTTGTGATTGAACGGATTTACATTAAAGATTTCGCCCTGATCGATGAACTGGAAGTTCAGTTCGGTAAAGGTTTGAATATCCTTACCGGTCAGACCGGAGCCGGGAAGTCGGTTATTCTCGGTGCACTTAATATGGTGTTGGGTGAACGCGCCGACACTGAAATTATTCGTCAGGGTGCCACCAAAGCTATTGCGGAGGCGGAAGTTTCTGCGGGGGACGATCCGCAAATTCTCTCTCTTTTGGACGAACATGAAATCGAGCGTGCGGACCCGGTTATTCTGCGCAGGGAAATCCGCCAAACCGGCAGCCGGGCATTCATCAACGACACGCCGGTATCGGTTACAATCCTAAAGAAAACCGGTGATCTTCTGGTCGATTTGCACGGTCAGCACGACCACCAGTTGCTGTTGAAAGAAGAGCATCACCGTAAACTGGTCGACTCGTTCGGTTCGGTCCAACCTGCGCTGCAAACTTACCGTCAGGCTTATGAGGAAGCCCGGCAAAAACGCAAAGAATTGCTTGAATTGCAGCAGCGGGAACAAGAGCTGCGTGAAAAAGCTGAAATATACCGCTATCAGCTTAATGAGCTTGATGAACTGGAGCTGGATTCCGAGCGCCTTGCTGAGATGGACGAAGAAATGAAAAAGCTCGATTATGCCGAAGAGCTCGACCGTCAGGCGGCACTCATCAATGAACTCGGCTCCTCGGCTGATGTGAATGTTATGGACTTGCTCGGGCAAATGCAGCAAGCACTGCGCGAAATGGCAGAGATCGAAAAGGAATTCAAGAGTTATGTTGAAGAGCTGAATACGGCGACCATCAGCCTTCAGGAGCTGCTTGATGCAACCGAGCGCTACCGGAACTCCATTGAGTTTAATCCGCAGCGGCTGGATCAGCTTCGATCACAACGGAACGAGCTCCGCAGAATCGAAAAGAAATACAGTCGAAGTGCCGAAGAGCTGATCGCCTACCGCGAAGAGCTGCGAAGTGAACTTGAACTTGCCGAAAATGTTGATTTAGAGATTGAAAACAAGCAAAAAGAGTTCAATCACTCTCTTGATAACCTTGCCGAATCAGCAGTTAGCTTAAGCGACGCCCGTAAAACAATCGGAGAAAAGCTCGGTTCCGAAATTTGCAATGTGCTCGCCCGGCTCGGCATTCCACATGCGCAATTCCGTCTGCATCAACAATGGCTTGAAGAGGAGGGGGGCTGGCTTAATTTGAATGATCAAACCGTAAAGCCGGCTCCTCATGGTTGTGAATATATTGCGTTTCACATCAGCACCAACCGGGGTGAGGAGCCGCGCCCGATGGCCAAAACGGCTTCCGGCGGGGAAATCAGCCGGGTGATGCTAGCGCTCAAATCGGTCCTCGCCGAAGAACAGCACCTGCCGGTCATGATTTTTGATGAAATCGATACCGGCATCAGTGGAGCGGTTTCCGAACAGGTCGGAGATACCATGAGGCGGCTTTCGCGGCAATGTCAGATTATCGCCATTACTCATCAGGCGCAAATTGCCTCGCAGGCGGATCATCACTTCCGCGTAGAAAAACATGAAGATGATGAGCGCACCCTCACAAGCATCACTCCGCTTAGTGACGAGGAACACATCAGAGAAATCGCAACGCTGATCAGCGGCTCTGAGGTTAGCGAAAATGCCGTTGCCAGCGCCAGGGAAATGGTCGCCAAAGCAACCGGCTCCTGATTATGGAAGGCAGCATTACCCGGCACACCTGGACTTTCGAAGGCATCGACGTTCATTACGACAAAACCGGCAGCGGACCGCCACTGCTGATTCTGCACGGATGGGGCAGCAGCGCCCAGGTCATGCTACCGGTAGCCAAAAGTTTATCCGATCGCTATACCTGCTATGTGCCCGATCTTCCGGGCTTCGGCCGAACCCAGCCGCCCGATCAGCCCTGGAGCGTTGATGATTATACTCGTCTCACTAAGGAATTTTTAGCCTACCTGGGTGGAAAAACGGATCTACTTGTCCATTCCTTCGGCGGACGAATCCTATTGAAATTGCTTTCGTCGGAAGATCACTGCATGGCTGGCCGGGTTTTAATAACCGGCGGCGCCGGACTCAAACCCCGGCGAACCTGGCGTTACTACGTGCGGCTCTATACCGCCAAAACCTTAAAAGCCCCTTTTCAACTGCTCCCCGGCAAACTCAAAGAAAAGGGTCTGGCATGGCTCCGCAATTCACGAGTATGGAAAATGCTTGGCTCCTCTGACTATCAACAGCTTGATGGTGTCATGCGACAAACATTTATCAACGTCGTCAACGAACACCTGGACGATTGCCTTCCGCATATTCAAAAAGAAGTGCTGCTGCTCTGGGGCGAAGAAGACGCCGCCGCTCCGCTGGACCAGGCTCGCCGGATGGAGCAGGGCATTGAAGGAGCAGCTTTGGTGACCATCGAAAATGCCGGGCATTACGCCTTTTTGGATCAGCCGGCGAAATTTAATTCTATCGCGCGGGCTTTTTTGTTGGGGGATTGAGGTCACGCATTTTTCTGGCAAAAAACGTAACAAGGTTTTTTTAATAGCTGCGTCTCTTTGGTGGATATCAAACGTACCAGGTGTTATGAAACCTGGCACGTTGTCTTAATGCAACCCTACTTGCCGATGGTCTGAATTAGATAAAGATCCCCCTGTGAATACAATTCAGTTTGACCATTGAAAGTATTTTCAGCCTAAAGTCAGTTGCCAGATAGAAAAACGACGTGCCAGGTTTAAAACACCTGGTACGTCTTAGGTGGCCGTAATCTAAATACTCTCAATCCCGAAACCTCTACTCCCCGATCTGCCCGCGAACTTCTCCGAAATCAACCCGGAGGTCTCCTTTTTCTGCGTAACCCTTCATAATGATCTGATCGCCGGGTTCCAGAAAGGAGCGCAGTTTCCCACCGGGGAGTTTCAAAGGTGTTGATCCGTTTTCCGTTATTTCCAGCATGCAAGCCCGGCTTTCGGGTGCCGGACCGCTTACCGTGCCGGAGGCGTATAAATCCCCCGGACGAATATTACACCCGGTTACGGTCTGATGTGCCAGCATCTGCTCCATGGTCCAATACAGATGAGATGTGTTAGAGGTGCATATCTTTACTTTCTCATCCAATCCGGCTGGTTTCAGCCAAACTTCGAGTTTAATATCGTAGTGGGTTATTCCGGTTTGCTGAAGGTATGTTTGCAATGGCACTTCCGGAGACGCACCTTCAACCCGGAAAGGTTCGAGTGCATCGGGATGGATGATCCAGGGAGAAACCGAGGTGGCAAAGTTTTTTGAGGTAAACGGACCCAGCGGCACGTATTCCCACGCCTGAATATCGCGGGCGCTCCAGTCGTTGACGAGCACATATCCGCCGATTAAATCCCCGGTTTGCTCTGCCGAAAGCGGCTCGCCGAGCGAATTTCCCGAAGCTGTAATGCATCCGAATTCCAGTTCAAAATCCACCTTTTCGGATGCCTGAAATACCGGCCCGTTTTCACCTTTAACCTGACCACTCGGCCAGTTGATGATCCTGTTGCTTCCGACGATACTACTGCTTCTTCCGTGATAGCCTACAGGCAAATGCCGCCAATTGGGCTGCAACGCTTGCTCCTTCCCGCGGAACATAGCCCCGACCCGTTCGGCGTGATATTTGGATGCGTAGAAATCCGTATAATCGCCAATATAAACGGGAAGATGAAGATTGGAATCATCAATAGGATGTACGATATTAGCCAGCATCGTCCGGTCTTTGTCGAGTTCTGAACCGACCTGCAGAAGATCCTGCAACAGTAGTCGTAGCTCTCCTAAACGATCTCTGCCCAGTTTGAGCAAAGGGTTCAATCCACCATAGCTGCTGCACATTTTGATGCTTTCTTCAAAGCCGGGAAGAAACCCTTGGGTTGCCAGCGATTCCAGCTGCACAACCTGATCACCCAACGCCGATAATGCTGCAGCTTGTTTGCCACCGGCCTCACCGAATCCGAAGGGGATGGTATCAATGGAGAACCCTTCGCCGGTGTCGGTAGTGAGTAATGGTGAACGTGCCATTTCATCCCCCCGAAAAACTTTATGATCAGACTATTCAATTATGACCTGTGCCGGAATCCCCGATTGAATATCCGCACATCACACTCTCTCCTGCCTTTCAGCCGGACTTTCACTGCAAATAAGACATTAATCTTAATAAATGGAATTTATCAATATCAGAACTTAATACAACTCCTGGACAATTTTTTCGCAGATTTCTTCGAGAACTTTACGGTCTTTGTCTGTCAAAACATCCTTTGCATGGCTGTCAATATCGAGCTCGCCCAATACTTTGCCGTCTTTGATCAAAGGCACAACTATTTCGGCATTTACCTCAGGGCTGCATGATAGGTAATTGGTTTCTTTGCTTACATCATTTACAACAAAGGTTTCCAGGGTATCAGCAGCCTGACCGCAAATGCCTTTGCCGAATGGAATTCGGGTATGATCGGTAGCTTCGCCGACATACGGTCCGAGTATCAACTCGCGATCAGCGTCGGGGTCAACCAGATAAAACCCAACCCAGTCGTAGGTAGGAACCTCTTCGGCCAGGAGTTCACAAACTTTCTGAAGCACCTGATCGCGATCCGAAGTTGAAGCAATTAACGGGTCCACTTTTTCTGATAGGCTGTCTAACGCTTTTTCAGCTTGTAATGCTAAATCCTGACTCATAAAGTTTTAGGTATTTTGAACTTGGGTTAGTTAGTGTCTAAAGAAAACACCGATATCTGCATTCCGCTCGTCCCAAAAATGCTCGATTACGCTCTGAACACTCCGCTTTTTGGGTGCTTCGCGCCTTGAACTTGGTGTTTTCTTACAGACACAAGTTGATATCCGATAACGAACGAAACGCAATTGAGCTTTTCGTGGTGCCCTAAATGAAGAGAAGAAATTTATCAGGGCATTTTAAATTCATGTACGTATTTCGTTTATTGAAACACTAAACTGAGCAACCACATCAGGCCTGTAAAAGGGATGGTAACACTCACGCTTTGTTGGTTCTGCTCCGTTAGTTTATTATTCGTTGGTTATCTATCGTTTACAAATATAATCATGTA
>SLJN01000350.1 GCA_007135115.1 Balneolales bacterium | reverse complement strand
TTTCCGTAACCGGCTCTGCTTTTTTCTCATCTTCCGCCGATTTCTGGTCGTTAGCCTCTTCAGCTTCCTGACCGGGATATTTGACCCGTCCATGGTACATGCCAACCAAAATTTTTAGAAAGCTTTCTCGGATGATTCTCAGCTCCTGGAAGGTGAGCGGTGTATTATTGAGCTGTCCTTCATCAACACGATCTTCTACCATTCGGTTGACCAGCTTTTCCAGTTTTTGGTAACTCGGCTCCTTCATACTGCGGGATGAAGCCTCTATGCAATCCGCCAGTAATAAAATTCCGGTTTCTTTCGAATTGGGGATTGGACCGTCGTAACGGAAATCCTCTTCCCGGATTTCTTTTTCTGAACTGCTCTGATCAATCGCTTTTTGATGGAAAAACTTTATCAGCGTCGTACCGTGGTGTGTTCTGATAAAATCGATAATAACCTCCGGAAGCTCCAATTCCTGAGCCATTTTAACCCCTTTACTTACGTGCTCTTTAATGATTTGTGCACTCATTCGCGGGGTCTGTTTATCGTGCTCATTCTCACCGGACTGATTTTCCGTGAAATAACCGGGTTTGCCCAGTTTGCCGATATCGTGATAGAGTCCGCCAACCCGGCAAAGCAGAGAATTTGCACCGATGGAAGATGCCGCCGTTTCAGCAAGATTGGCCACCTGAAGACTGTGATGGAATGTACCGGGGGCTTCTACCATCATTTTCTTTAAGACGGGCTGGTTGGTATCACTGAGCTCAAGCAGCGTAATCTCGGTTGTTACCCTGAACAGCTTTTCTATTACCAGAATCAAAGGATAAGTTAACCAGATGCCGATAGCATTAATGGCCAGAAACTGTGTGTTTTGCCACAAGGTGTCCCATCCGCCGATTTTGGTAAGGGTGAAACCGAACAGTACAGCCAGATAAGAAAGTAACACAATTCCGGGAGTCATCAGATAAAGCTGGCTGCGGTTTTTGATATCCCGAACAGAGTAGACGCCCATGCTTGCCGCAGTGATGGTCGCGAGAATAAACTCAAAACTGTTGCCAAACATGAATCCGGTCATCATAGCCACAGTAACCGTGGTCATTAGACCCACACGCGAGTCAAAGATGATGGTTAAAATAACAGGGGCAATGGCGATGGGGACGATATAGGGTGATATATCATCTAGCCGGGCAACAAAAGCAGCGGAGGCCACAATCAGCGTGAGCACCAGAAATACCAGCAGAAACATCGCATTGTTGTCGTAGATTTTTCTGCGATACAGGTACAGATACATGAAAAAGATGAAAAACAACGCGATGAGGATCAAAGCCTCGCCGGAATACTGCTGCCAAAGCTCAAGGTCGGTGGCACGGTCTGCACGTGCCACTGCCAGACTCTGAAGTTTATTATAGCGCTCTTCGGTAACGATATCCCCGCGTCGTATAATCACTTGCCCTTCGGATACGGCCCCCTGTGTTAATGAGATATCTTCAATTTCCTCCTCGATGGCAGCCATCGTTTCCGCCTCATCATACGTAAGGTTCGGTTGGATGATAAGGGAGATGATTTGGTAGGCCGTTGTTGCTACGTTATCATCAAATTCATCGGTAAAAAGGCTTCGGGTTTCCGAGCGAGCTTCAGAAATTTCACGCACCCGGTCGATATCTACAGTTCGTTCGGTGCGCTCACGATCGTCACGTATGGTGATTTCGTCGGCATTGAGATCGTCGCGGCTTCGATCAATAATTCCTTCACTGAGAAAATTACTCAGGATTTCCTCAAGCTTGTTGCGAATTTCTAAAGCAACATGTGATTCGGTTTCTTCTCCTTCCAGACGAGCCACCTCCTGATCAGCAAAACTATCAAGCATGGGCTGCCATCCATCGCGATCCAACCCGACTCCGGATTCGTTTTTTTCCTGTTCAAACCGGGAACTATCAGCTTCAGCATCCGGATCATCCTGAATTTGAGCAATGCGCCAATTGGCATAAGATTGCAAAACCGGTGCGATGTTATTAAAAAGGGAATCCACCCGTTCGTTCATCTGTGCTTCGGCTTCGGTATCTCGATAAAAAATGGGAGGAGTGGTTTCCCTGATCTCCTGTTTCTCTTCTTCAATCTGCTCATCGCTTTTTAGCAGGCTGAAGGTAAACGGAGCCGTGATATCGTCATCTCGCCAGGGCTCCCCGATGGAATAGGTATAATCCTGGATGCCGGTCCTCGGATAAAGAGCAATAACGATAACAAGAAAACCCAGCGAGATAAACAGCTTTGGCAAAACCTGCCGCCGCTGGCTTTTTTTATCCTCTTCCTCGGCCTTTTTCTTTTCTACGTTTACGTGAAAAGGCTTCTGCTTTTTTCGGCTCAACCCGATTTTTTCAAGAAAACTCATAAGAATTGCTTCACATGCTGCCTGTACAGACAGATGATGACGCTTCAGGTCATTATGTTTATGATGGAATGCAACGCACAGAATGTGAATTCACGAGGATCCACTATAATCAAAAAAGTTATGAGGAATTAAATACCAAGAGCTAACGTGCAGACAAACTTCCGCATTTTAACAGATGAAACTTTTGAATTGTTAAGCCCGGATAATCATCAAAAAAGTTGTTAGGACAAACGAAGTAGATAACGATTTAACAGATGCTCATATTGGCTCATCGAGCAGGTTCCAAAGTATTACTCTTCGGTTTGATTGATATATTCTAAGGCGCCATCGCGGTTTTTTGAGGTGACAAAAATGTCATCCAGCTGGGAAATTTCAAGGAGCTTGGAGATACGCTCCTGCAAGCCGCAAAGCACCAGAGTCCGGTCTGAGTCGCGATACATTCGGTGAGCCATCAGCAGAGCACTTAATCCACTTGAATCAGCGAAATTAACCGATTCTAAATCCACAATCAGATCATTTTGATCCGAAGAGTTTGCCAGTAATATGATCTGACTTTTCAGGTCTGGCGCAACTTTAGAATCCAGGCGATCGGTCTTGAGAGCCAGGATAGCATAGGAGTCTTTTTGTTCAATTTCGAATTTCATAGGGAATGAAAGTAAATGAGTTGGTGCGTAAATATTCTTGGTAAACTACTGACTATTGAGCATTTCCAAAAGTCTTTCCTCGCTAATTACTTCAACTCCCAGCTTTTGGGCTTTTTCGAGTTTGCTACCGGCGGAATCACCGGCAAGCAAGTAGTCGGTATTCTTGCTTACGGAAGAGGTCGTTTTTCCGCCGTGTTCTTCAATCATTTCTGTGGCTTGTTTGCGCGTCAGTGAGGGCAGGGCACCGGTTAGAACGAAGGTTTTATCTTCAAATATGGAAGAGGTTGTTTCCTTCTTTTCAGCTTCAAGTTGAAGCCCGTGATGTTTCAGCCGTTCAATGAGTTCAAGGTTTTTGGGGTCATCAAAATATAGGCGCACCGATTGGGCGATTTTCGGACCGATTGAGTCAATAGCCGTTAATTCCTCTTCAGAAGCGTTGACCAGAGCTTCAATGTTTCCAAAGCCGCCTGCCAGGTCACGAGCTACCGTTGTGCCCACGAACCGGATACCAAGCGCGAATAGCACCCGATCGAATGGTTTGTTTTTACTTTCGGAAATAGCGTTGATCAGGTTCCCGGCACTTTTCTCGCCCATTCGCTCCAGTGGAGTTAAGTCTTTAATCGATAATTCATACAAATCTGTGTAGGTCGTAATTAAATTCTCGCTTACTAATTGATCTACAATTTGCTCGCCAAGACCGTCGATATCCATAGCATCCCGGGAAGCGAAATGTTCAATACGACTGCGCACCTGGGGCGGACACTCAATATTCACACATCGCCACGCCACCTCCTCTGGTAGCTTGATGAGTTCTGATCCACATTCCGGGCAGGTCTCCGGCATGGTGAACTCCTTGCCGCGCGGTGTTTCCTCCGGAGTGACCACTTTCACAACCTGTGGGATGATCTCGCCCGCTTTTTCCACCAAAACCTGATCCCCCGGGCGGATATCTTTTCGGCGGATCTCGTCTTCATTATGCAGAGTCGCTCGTTTCACTGTTGTGCCTGCCAGCTCAACCGGATCCAGTTCCGCCACCGGTGTGATCGTGCCCAGCCGGCCAACTTGAAGGGTGATTTTGTCTATCGTTGTGACAGCCTGCTCGGCTTCAAACTTGTAGGCAATGGCCCATCTCGGAGCTTTAGCGGTTTGCCCCAATTCATTTCGATACCGCTCCTGGTTAATTTTGATCACCACGCCGTCAGTTTCAAAAGGGTGGGAGTGTCGTTCGGCATCCCATTTCTCGATCAACCGGTGAACTTCTTCTAAAGTGCGGCAAGCTTTGCGGTGTTCACAAACCTGAAGGCCCAGATCTTCGAGTTTATTGAGTTTTTGCTCTTGGGTCATATCCGGCTCTTCATCCTCGAAGAGGAGGTCGTATGCAAAATAACGAATGGGGCGTTGTGCTACGATTTTGGGATCCTGAAGCTTCAGCGTGCCGGCGGTGGCATTACGTGGATTGGCAAAAACCGGCAGTCCCTCATCAGCTCTTTGTTGATTCATGCGAGCGAAATCATCTATATTCATGAAGGCCTCGCCGCGTACCTCAATAATTCCGGAACTTTGATCAGCCAGTTTCAACGGGATGTCTTCAATGGTACGAATGTTCGGGGTGATGTCATCGCCGGTTGTTCCGTCACCGCGGGTAGCGCCGAGGCGCAGTTTGCCGTCTTCATAGCGCAAGCGAAGCGCCATACCGTCGTACTTGAGTTCGACCATGTAGTCAAAGTCGGAGTGGCCGAGCAGTTTTTTAACCCGGCGGTCGAAATCATCCAGTTCTTCCGGACTATATGTGTTATCCAGGCTGAGCATGGGCACGGGATGCTGCACATTCGGAAAGGTTTTGGTAGGCCTTCCGCCGATCCTTACAGATGGAGAATCCGGGGTTTGAAGATCAAATTCCATTTCAATTTCCAGAAGCTCCCGAAGTTTTTCATCAAATTCGCGATCCGACATAATGGGGTCAGCCTTCTGGTAGTAAGCCTCGTTGGCTTGATTGAGGATATCTCGTAATTCGTTGATTCTTGCTTCAGCTTCTTGTTGCGTCATAGAATTATTGCAGGATCGGAAGTGTCGTCATCTGGTTAGTTTAGTGGCCCGAAGATAACAACTACATTCAGAAACTTCAGGCCCACAAGAATAAAGGTAGGCAGAAAAACTCTCGATGGGATATCCGCCCATTTATCGGACATCCATTGCACCCTGGAAACTTGTTCGGATTCTGCTTTTAAGGAAGGCAGGTTAAAACAGATTAGTCCAGCTCAGCTACTTCAACTTCGGCAGGTACAACGATATCGTCGTACTCATCCTCACCGGCTTCTCTTGTAAAAATTTCATCTTCCTGAAACATTCCGCGGGTTAGTTCCACGAAGCCGTCTTCATTGAGATAATCCGTGAAGTTCTCAAAAGGGTGGCCATTAAATAAGATCCCGATTCTGTTGAAATCCCCCCGGAACTCAATTTGTTCAAAAAAGGCTACAGATATAGCATTACCTTCTTCAACCCAGTAGGGGCGAAGGGTGTCATCGGCGTCGGAGCGTATGCGTACCGGCTCTAAAACTCCCTCGGATGCAACGATAACCAGTTGAAGCGTATCGGGTAATGTTTCAGGTGTGCTTTCAGTTTCAGCCTGCATGGTTTCTTCTTCCTCAGCAGCCTCTTCGCTCAATTCTTCACGCTCTTCCTCGCTGATATCTTCGTCAACAAGGGTGTCGGGGAGGGAAGGGATACCTTCGGTTTCGGGTGTTTCGGTTTCTTCAGCCGGAGTATTATCAGCTATATTGCTAAGTGTTGCTCCGATAGACCCAAACGAACCTGCGCCAAAGTAAAAAGCACTTCCTATTCCAACGATGATGATTACAGCAGCAATAATTCCCAGAGATAAAAAGGGTTTTTTATTCAGCGGTTCAGCTTTTTTTACGGTATCAGCCCAATCGACATTTGTAACATTGGGTCGGTCCGTTAAGGTTTGATTATGAGGCCGGTTGGGATCAGGCTTGTCAAGTTCATCAGGAATATCAATGGAGCTGGTAGCAGGGGTTCGCTTTATCTCTTCAGGTTTTTGTTGTTTTTCAGAGGATTCCGGTTTTTGTTTCGATTCTTCCGGAGAAGCTGGCTTACGTTGGGCTTCTGCTGAAGTGGAAGTTGAGGCAGTGCCCCTGCGAAGACTTAATTTAGGCTTTGATCCGGATTCTGAACCCGCTGGCTTTTGTGATTTTTTGGGAGGCGTAGATGTTGCCGATGAGCTTTTGAGGTATTTTTTGCTGATTAAACCGTCATATTGGCCAATTTCATCATCATCCAGTGCTTTTACGATATCATCATCAGCGACTTGAATTGCTTTGGCATAGGTTCGAATAAAGCTTCTCAGGTAAGGTTTATTTTTATCCTCATGATGAAATATCGAACCGTCTTCGATCGCCTCTATAGTTTGGACATCAATCCGTGTTTTTTCGTAAACGTCCTGAATGGAAAGTTTTCGTTCTTTCCTCAGAGCGCAAAGTTCTTGTGAAAGTACTGACATGGATGTAGGGGGTATAGAATTGATGTAAGCTAAAATAGTCCTTACCGGAATTCAACAACTGGTAAATCCAGAGTGTGAACCGGATATTCGCTGTATGTAACTCTGATCGAATTCGGAACTGGTGAATGAATTGGCTTAAAGCTATTTCCAGCTCAAATACACAAAGATTTATAGAAAGAGCCGGAAAATAATGCACTCACCAGCTGCGAATTCGGATTAAATAATTGAAAAACAACCGGGTACGATAGTTGCATTACAAGCGCTACATACTCATAAAATTTTAAAACTTATGCAACCCCGATTGTATAGATATAAACACCGCGTACACCGGTTTTATATATTTGATCGGCAAGTTGGTAAGTCGTCGCACCAGTCGTAAATACATCATCCAAAATGATGACATGATGATTACGCAAATCTTCAGGTTTCCTAACGGTGAATGCGCCTTCCATATTCTTGAGTCTTTTATCGAGCGAAAAGCCGGTTTGAGTGCGGGTAAATTTGAATCTCGAGATGCAATCATCCTCACAAACCGGAACTCCCGTTTCGGTTGAAAACCCAAGTGCGATTTCTTTGGCTTGATTATATCCGCGTTTCCAGAATTTAAACCAGTGAAGAGGTACCGGTACCAGTTTCCAGTTATCGTCAGGTTTGTACCAGTGGCTTGAGGTCCACTGACGACCGATTAGCATCCCGCATTGTCTGCCGATATCCCGCTGACCACCGTATTTCAGTTTGATGAGAAGAGATTGGAGAAAGCCTTTTTTATCGTATTTCCATAATGCATCCTGTACATTGACAAAATCCGGCGGGATATGTCCGGGGCAACTTGGTGAACCGTCGGGATTTGCCGGTTCGAAACAATGTTCAAGGCAGTAGTCGCAAAGCATTTTTCCGGCAACACTGAGGTTGCCACAAATTTCACAAACAGGCGGGAATAATATGGATTCAGGATACTGCAACATATTTGTAACAGAGCGTTGAGTATCTCGATCCTTACAATTAGATCGCCAAAGTATTTGGCTTATGTCGAATGGTAGGCTGAATTCATGTCGGGTTTAAAAAGAATTTAGTAGGTATCTTCCGATATCATATAGCGCCACTCAGCGTTTCTTCCATCCATTGGTTGTGTTCGGCGAAGCCTCTTCCGTGGAATATGTTATCAAACAATTTTAGTGCTGTTTTCTCGGAAAATAGTCCCGTTTTTACGAGCGGCCATTTGCGAACCTGTTTCCTATGGATTATTGCGCTTACCGTTGCCGGCACGTTTCGGTATCCCAGGGCGGCGAGGACACAACAGCGATGAAATCCACCGGATATACACCAGACTACATCGGCACTCTCATTTACCAGCAATTTGGCACCGATACCGTTTTGGGGATCTTCATTTATTTGATAGCCGGATTTACGGATGGATGTGAGCAATTCGAGCATCTTTTTTGCCTCTGATTCCAATTTTACTTCAGAAGCGAGTGGATAGGATGCCCCGCCTTGCCAGGCATCGAGATCGACTCCGTCGCGCTGGTTTTCATCCAGGGTTTCCCGGTTTTTTAGGCGGATTGCTTCATCAACAGGGATGTTTTGCCAGGGATAGACTATAACCCACGGCGGAGCTTGATCCAACAGTGGTACTTCTCCGGCGATCAGACCCAACCGTTGAGCACTATTCGCAATAGTAACTTGCTCCATATAGCTGCGCAGCGTGTCGGCTATAGTTTTTTCCCGTTTTGCCTCAGGTGCCTGCATCGCCCGAATCAGTGCGAGTACGTAGTAGTGGTGGAGTGTGTCGAGTTTATTGACGACAATTCTTCCGAGATTAACGGGAAGTTCTGAGCGGGTGCGTTTGAGGCGAACGGCATTCCACTTCAAACGGAAGGGTGATAGCTTGTTTGCCGGAAGCTGCACAGGAATTTGATGGTCCATCACGGAACGGAGCCGGTTTTTTAAAGGATCAGCTAAATATCGGGAGAAAGGACCATTCATAAAGGGAAACGGGATTATAATGCAAATTTTCGATTATGAAACGAAATGACTCCGGCACAAAGCAACCCACCGATGATTACAGTGGTAAAATAAGATATACCGGATTGAATGAGGAAAAAAGAAACGCCACCTAAAACGGGCAAACTCACCAACAGCGGAAGAATTTTGCTTGATGGCAAAAAGTTACTTACTCGCAGGCTTTCGGTCCGGGCAGTATAGACGGTAAGCGCTAAAATGGCGATCAGGTGTGCGATCAAAGTGGCGATAGCCGGACCGAGAATTCCCATAAATTCGATCAATGCAAGGCTGAGGGGGATATTTAAAATCACTTCACCCACATTGAATACGGCAATGATTCGGGTTCGGCCGGTTGCCAATAATAAGGTTTCAGCAAGGAAGAGTTTATATATCGTGGTTATAGCGTAAATCTGAAATATCGGTGCGGATTCGGCATATTGATCAAACAAAACCACCATGATGGGCTCGGCAAGAAAGAAACACACGACGATGATCGGTGTGATAATCAAAAACAACCGATCGGTAGCCGAGCGAATGGCGATCAAGGCGGAGTCGTAATTGCGGCTGTTGATTTGTGCCGCGTACTGTACGATAATCGCCGAACTTACCGATGAAATGAATGCCGGGATCAACGGAAGCGTCTGTGCGCCGACGACATAAATGGCATAGAGCTCTTCGCTTTCGAACATTACGGCTACGATGAGCTTATCGATTTGAGTAATGCCGATTCCCGTGATGAAAATCAGCAGCACACCGAGTCCGTATGACAAGGAAACCGGCAGTTCCCTGGTTACTTCCTTCCAAATGGGAACACCGGCTTGTTTCGCGGCGAAAAGGGTTACAAACACAGAGCGAAGCAGCGGACCGGCAATCATAATTTGAATCACCGATTCAAGCGGAAGACCCAGATAAAACGGAACTACGATCAGTGCGGACTCAATCAGGTTGTAGCTCAAATTGTAGCCCAGCAGCCATTTTTTTCGCTCGGCCAGTACAAAGATGGGTTCAGCAACGCTGCTGTAAGTCGCGAACAAGATATACAGAGCGAACCACCGCATGGGCTCACTGATTTCAGGAGCCTGAACAGCCCATGCCAGCGGGGTACTTGCTAATGCAATGATTACTGAAATGATCAACGAGCTAACCGCACCCACGAATATGGCGGTCCAAATAGCCGCACGGTGACCGCTAAGTTCCCCGCGAAAATAAAGGGTCTTCACCAGCATACTTGTGATGCCGGGGCTGAAAAGCATGAATATCAGCCAAAGTTTCTTGTAAGCACCGTACTCTACCGGTTCCAGAATTCGGGTTAATACCATCATCACCACTAGGGCGGCGATCACATTCACGGCGCGTGCGGCCGTCATGGCACCGACTTTTTTGTGTACTTCCCCGAATTTGTGAAGAAACTGTTCGAACAACGATGAGTGAATTTTTTAGTGATGATGTGGATCAGGGTGAATCATCACCAAGTGTGAATGCAGGAATTTGAACCGACGAAGTTATCCAATAACCTGTCACGGAACAAACAAGATGGTCAAGGCCGAATGCCATCAGCCGAATTTTTCAAAAACTCACCGAGGTTCTTTACTCAGGTCGACTTCGGTGGTTTCGCCGGCATCTTTGGGACGTACCATCACCTTGCGGATGCGGTTGTTTTCAACAGCGTAAACCATCATCTCTAAATCATTAAAGACCACCTTTTCGCCAACTTCGGGGATATCTTCGGTGAGATGATAAATCAGGCCGGCAAGGGTTTCGTACTCATCACTTTCGCTGGTGATGTCTTTTTGAAGGACCTTTTCCATGTCATCCAGATCCACTTTTGCATCGAAAATATAGACCCCGCTCTTGCGACGAACAAACATTTGTTCCTGCTCGGTGTTCTCGTCGGATATCTCTCCAATGATTTCTTCAAGAATATCATCAAGTGTTACGAGACCTTCGGTGCCTCCGTATTCATCCACGACGATGGCCACATGGGTACGTTCTTTTTGAAAATCTCTTAGAAGATCGTCCAGTTTCTTTGTAGCCGGTATAAAAAGAGGCTTTCGCGCGATGGACTTCCAGTTGATGGCGGAGTTTTTCATCGAAGAATTCATATACGGAAGAAGATCCTTCGAATGAATGATGCCGAGAATGTTATCTAAGTCTCCTTCAAATAAAGGTAACCGCGATACGCTTTTTTCTTTAATCAGTTTGATGACATGCTCAAGTTTATCTTCTGCGGAAACGGCGATCATATTGACCCTTGAAGTCATAATCTCCCGAACGACCGTATTGCCGAACTCAATTACATTTTCAATGATCTCCCGCTCATCTTCGAGAAGGGATCCTTGCAGTTCTCCGACTTCGGCTATGGTTTTAATATCCTCTGAAGATATGCGCTCGGGCGGGCGTGGAAAGCGCTGCTCAAAATAGTGCGTGCTACGAGAGATCAGGTTTGAGAAAGGTGTAAGAAGGACAAAAAACAGGTACAGAAAACCGGAAAGCTTACGGGAAACATTTAGCGGATCTTTGAGCGCCAGAACCTTAGGGGTGATTTCCGAGAGGATCAAAATCATAAAAGTGAGTACGATGATTTCAATCGCATAGACCAGAACGGTGGGCATTCCCATTAAATGGGCAAACTTTCCCGTCAAAACGGCAGCGGTAATGGCGGTAATAATGTTTGCGAAGGTATTACCTATCAGGATCGTGGCAAGCAGTTTCCGGGGGCGGTCCAGCATGGTTAGCACACGCCGGGTGGCGGGGTCCTGATCGGCTTGCTCGCGAATTTGATCATCCAGTTGAGCCGTTAAGGCAAAAAAGGCCACCTCCGATCCGGAGAAGAATCCGGACAGAAAAAGTCCCACAATGATGATCAATACCTGGATTAACGTAACGACAGGGTCAATCTCGGCAGCCAGACCTGAAAAGTCTGTTGCGGATTGTATCAGAGCATTAATAAGTGACGAAGGATGAGAGTCGTCTGATGTTTCCAATGCACGTTTTTGTAATCTGGGTAAAAGCTAAAAAGAGTTCTCAAAGCTAATCAGGTTGATGATAGCAATCAAGAGTTGTAATACCAACACTATAATGTAATGAGAAGGCCGTTTAGCATAAATCGATAGGAGGTTTCCAGTATTTTGTGAAGAATCTCATTTCCGGATTACTTGGCTCCAGCTTTAAATTGATTGCTAATCCGTTCTCGAAGTCTACTCCGCTCAAGTTTGCCCATGTCATTTTTTGGCAGCTCATCAACATGAAACCAGGATTTAGGAATGGCATAGGCCGGTAAGTGTTCGCGCAAACGTGCATACAGAGTTGAATCATCCGGTAACTTGCCGGTGTAAACGGCAACTACGCGTTGCCCCCACTCCTCATCCGGGAGGCCTATGACGGCAGTATCTCCTATGCCATCTACGGTGGCTAAAGCTTCTTCAACCTGATAGGGTATGACGTTTTCTCCGCCGGTTAATATAACGTCATCGCGGCGCCCTTCGACGAAAAGATTACCATGTTCATCAATGCTTCCGATGTCGGCGGTTTCGAACCATCCCTCAGAATCAAACCGGTCGCTTAGATGCTGATTCATCATAAAATCCGGTATCTGATTTCCCTGCAAATATATGCTACCCGTCTCATCCGGTGGTAATATTTTGTTTGTTTGGATGTCCCGAATCTGCACGCGATTGCCACCAAATAATTTACCGGCACTTCCCGGTGGAGAAGGGGCTTTCGAATTCAGAGGCTGGGCAAAAATCTGTCCGCAGGTCTCCGTCATACCATAACTGCCAATTGCAGGGATCGACTTTTCTTTGGCCATTTTCAGAAGTGTGGCCGGTATCGGTCCGCCGCCGATCAGAACGGCTTTCAAGTGGTGTTGATCGGGATAGATATGCGGAATCATACGCTTTAGCTGAGTCGGGACCAGCGATGCATAGCGAACCTCGGGGTTGGAATTCAGGATGTCGGCGCACTGCTCGGCGTCGAATTCCGGGGATAAATATATTCCTGATCCATAAGAAACAGAGCGGTAGATGACGCCGAGTCCGCCCATGTGGAAGATCGGAAGGCACAGTAACCAGGATTCATCCGGTGCCGGTTTAAAGTTACGGGCTGCGTTGGAAATGGCGGCATCAAGTTGGCACCGGGAAATATGGATGGGTTTGGGCTGACCGGTTGTGCCGGAAGTGAATAAAGTGAGTACAGCCTTCCGGTTATTATTTACAGGTGTCGGTGGCAGGTAGTCCACGCTACGATCTAATGTATCCGGTTTGATGACCCTGACGTTATCTTTGATAAATTGATTCCGATAAGAAGTGGCCTCCGGCTGGATCAACAAACTTCCCATGGAAGCATACTTCTCAATGATTTCGGGCTGATCCGGCCTGAATATCATCGCAGGTTGATCCAAAAGGTAACAGGAAGCGATGGTTAAAATGATGTCCGGTTCGGGAACTCCGGGGATCATTACCAAGGGAGGCTCTGTGCGGATCTGTTGCTTAAACGCGCGCGCGAACCCGAATAAATCCGCATAGGAAAAGGTAGTATTTCCATCACTGAGAAAAGTCTTATTCGGGAGATCAGGGTTCATAAAGAATAATTTTCACTTAGCCGGACACGGGGCAACGTGGGTTATAAATTCAATCTGCGCGGATCACTTTCAAAAAAACGATCGGGCTCAGAAGTTGTTCCTAACTGTAGACGTCCATCTATGATGAAATGTTCATCAGAAAAAACATCTTGCCGAAAAAGAGATCCTGTCGCTACTCCACAGGCATATCCGGGAGAGCCCAGTGCGGCAGAAAGGTGTGCGGTTAACAGTCTTACTATGCCGGCATCAAGGGTTGAAGTGAAAATACAGGGGATGTGGTGGGATGCAGCCAATTCCGTAATCTCTCTGATGATTGTTACGGAACCCAGAAGCATGGGTTTAAGAATCAGCACATCCACAGATTTTTGTGATATAAGCTTTTGAACATCGTTCGGTGATCGTACACTTTCGTCAGCGGCCAGCGGTATTTCGGTGTTGTCACGGAGTTGTGCTAAAGACTCCGGATCCGGGTTACTAAGAGGTTCTTCACAATACTCCGGAGCAAAATGTTCAAGTAATTTCAGGTTTTCTATAGCTTGCCGGAAGTCCCATGCGCGATTGGCATCGAGACGAATGTTAACCTCCGGAAAGTTTTTTTTGATGTGTTGAATCAAGTCGCATTCTGCATGAATATCTTTTCCGACCTTCAGCTTAAACGTGCGGAAACCTTTGCGATGTAGATCTTTAACTTTCTGTGCGGCTTTCTCGGGTGTGTCAAAACCAAGTGTCGCATTAACCGGCATCCCCCGTTGTGCTTCAGGATTTAAATACTGAAACAGGGGCTTTTGTTCACACCAGGCCCGCAGCGAATGAAAAAGGGTTGATATCCCGAATTGTACCGATGGTGGAGCCTTAGCAAGGATGTCAGCCTCATCCATATTTTTGTTGAGATGAAGCTCCTGTTCAACACCTCGTCCGTTTTGATCTAACCAGAAGTAAACGTCATCGATATCTTCATACGAAAACCCTGGGAGTGGTGCGATTTCCGACCAAAAAGTGTGACCCTTTGCTTGCAACTCCAAAAAAACGCCGCTACGGTGGTCAAAAGAGCATGCTGAAGTTCGAAAGCTTTGCTTAAAAGGCAGCCGGTATGGATGGTAAATTAATTTCACATTCGTCGGTTCAATGCAATTCGTGGCTGGATAGTCAGCTATCCTATAACTATTCCCGCACTCAGCAAAATTCCAAATAGCGCCATCAGCTGTGCTGTTCGGCCGAGGTGGGGGTTCAGCAAACTCTTATCGGATATGGTGAGGAGGCTACGATACAGAAGGAGTGCCACAGGCAGACTGATAAATGGCAGCAATACCCACCCAGAATAATCTCCGGAAAGAAGCAGCCACAGCGGAATCGCGTAGGCCAAGACAAGCATCAAGGCGTACTCGGTTTTCAGAAATCGCTCTCCAAAAAGTACTCCAAGTGTGTTTTTGTTGGATCGTGCGTCGGTTTCAACGTCTCTGAGGTTGTTGACGACCAGAATGTTGGTCGCAAGTGCTCCGATCGCTAATGAAATGACAAAGGCTTCATAAGACCATTCAAGCACATTTACATAATAGGTTCCGGTAACGGCGATGATACCGAAAAAAATGAATACGAATAAATCACCCAACCCATTATAGGCCAAGGGGAAAGGTCCGCCGGTATAAGCGAGGCCGGAAAGTATACTGGCTACTCCGATCAACAAAATGATCCATCCGCCAACCCACACGAGATATAGTCCTAAAAGGAAAGCTAATCCGAAAGTTAGAATAGCGGCTTTAAGCATCATATCAGGGGAGATAAGTCCGGATGATGATGCTCTTGTAAATCCAACCCGGTCATCATTATCGGCGCCTTTTACGTAATCGAAATAGTCATTGGCGAAGTTGGTAGCAACTTGAATCAACAGAGCACATCCTATTGCTGCAAAAGTAACTCCAGTGTGAAAACCGCCATGGTTCCAGGCTAATGCTGCGCCTGTAAGAACAGGGACCACCGCTGCCGGTAAGGTGCGTAAGCGGGCAGCTTCTATCCAGATTGAAATATATGCCATCAGATTGTATTCATTCCGCGATCTGCTGAAAAAACGTTTTAAGCTATGGGATAACCGATACAGGTTCAAGACATAACCTGAATTATAGAGTACTTCAAAAACTGTAGCTGAAATAGTATTACGTAAATCGATAAACAGCGTTAAAATGGCACTTGTTTTGTAGTGAGATGCCAACTTCCAGTTGGTTAATAGAACCGGCAAAGTCAAATTTCTATTCCCGATTTATCAGCGAAAACGCTATACTTGCTGGGTTAATTTGACCATTTATTTTGAATCAACATTATTAAAATCAGAAAAGCGCATATCCATGATTGAAGAGATGCTAAACAAGATTGACGATAAATCATATAAAATCGGGATTATCGGGTTAGGTTATGTCGGGCTGCCTTTGCTTTGGACGTTTTATCAACAGGGGTTTACCCTTACCGGTATTGATGTAGACCAACGTAAAATTGATGAGCTGGAAGCCGGTCGCACCTATATCAAACATTTTCGTAATGAACAGATCGCCGAAATGATGAACTCCGGCAAGGTATCTGTTACGACAGAATTTGCCTCCGTAAAGGATGTTGATGCGATTTTAATGTGCGTCCCTACACCCTTGGATCATCACCGGGAGCCGGACATGTCGTATGTGGAGTCTACTGTCGAGTCGGTTTCGTATTATTTGCAAAAGGGACAGCTTTTAGTTTTGGAATCAACTACCTATCCGGGAACTACTGATGAGTTGATTAAACCGCTGGCTGAAAAGTACTCAGGATTGAAAGCTGGCGAGGATTTTTTCCTGGCTTACAGCCCGGAACGGGAAGATCCCGGAAATGCCGATTTCCGTACGGCAACAATCCCGAAAGTTGTGGGCGGAGACGGTGAAGATGCGCAGAAATTGGCTTCGGCATTGTATTCCCAGGCTATTAGCGAAGTGGTGCCGGTGAGTTCTACACGTGCGGCAGAGGCAACCAAACTGCTCGAAAATATTTTCCGCTCGGTGAATATTGCACTTGTTAATGAGATGAAGGTGGTGTTCCAAAAAATGGATATTGATGTATATGAAGTTATCAACGCTGCCCGAACCAAACCTTTCGGGTTTATGGCATTTTATCCAGGTCCCGGCCTTGGCGGACACTGCATTCCGATCGACCCGTTTTATTTGACCTGGAAAGCGCGGGAGTATGGCATCAATACCCGATTTATTGAGCTTGCCGGTGAAGTAAACACTGCGATGCCGAATTTTGTCATCGAAAGAACAATTCAGGCACTGAACAGTAAAAAGAAGTCCGTTAACGGCAGCCGTATTCTTTGTCTCGGATTAGCTTACAAGCCGGATGTTGATGACATGCGCGAGTCACCGACGTTTGAAATTATGGATTTGCTCAGCGAATACGGTGCCGAAGTGGATTTTCATGATCCCTACATACCCAAAATAACCCCCACCAGGGAGTATGCACATTGGACCGGCAAAGAGTCTACACCCTGGAACAAAGAAGTGGTTTCGGAATATGATGCTGTGGTAATTTGCACCAATCACAGCGATATTGATTATGATGATTTACTCAATTGGCAGGATTGCATTGTAGATACCCGAAATGCCCTGAAAACCTTGCTCAACACCACAGGTCAGGTGTGGAAAGCATAAGCGACTCCAATAAAGGCCCGGCCGGTAGCTGATATACTTGGGTTGTTGGGTTAACCGAACAAGTCATCATTAAACGGGACTACCAGATTTGCACTTTGGTTTCGGGGACTGCCGACAGCTTTGGAAACCGGGTAATAGGTGATCGTGTCTTCCGGCCAGGGTTGCAAAAGGTTTTGAAGTTTTTCCTTATTACGATTATCCGGATCCAGCCAGAAATCAAAATGCTCGTTTGGCAGAATGGCCGGCATTCGGTCATGCAGCTTTTGTAGCCTGGAATTAGCTTCGGTTGTAATAATCGTATAAGTTGTAATAACCTCGCCATCGTCAGTTGAGACCCATTCATCGTACAGACCTGCAAAGAACATGGGCGAGCGGTCCGAAAAATGAATGAAGTACGGCTGTTTTTCTTTGCCCAAGTTGTACCACTCAAAAAAGCCACTTGCCGGCACTAAGCATCTTTGAGAAGTGAACGGCTTCCGGAAAGCGGGTTTATCAGCGACCGTTTCCCCTCGGGCGTTGATCATTTTGTAGCCGATCTTTTCATCTTTACTCCAGTGGGGGATGAGGCCCCATCGCAACGTATCAATTTGGCGAACGCCGTCCTGATGATATAACACAGGTAGGTTCATCGCGGGTGCAGCATTGTATACCACAACGGGATGATCAATATGAGACACTTCAACTTCATAGGTCTCTAAAAATTCATTCCAGGTTTCGTAAAAGGCATATCGTCCGCACATACTGAAAATATATCGGGTGATTAAAACAAGGGGAAAATTTCTTATTTCGGATAAAATTCAACATAGCTCGATAGGGCATTGCCAAGTCGATCATCCGGTAGTGAAATAGCAGTAAGCGCGCCACGAATGGATTCCTCTTTGACTACACCATCCAACTGCAAGATGTAAGGGCGCCGCTCGGCATCTTCCGTTTCCACCGAGCCCTGAAACTGACCTGAAAGTCGACCATCCTGGTAGTGTGGATTATTTAGCAGAGTTTTGGGTTGATCATCAATTTGTACGTGAATTTCTTCATCTTCTGTCTGCCGGAAAGTTAACTCGATATCCAGGGTATCAGCATAGGTAATGATTGTTCCCTTCCAGGAATCGGTAAGATGCTCTGGTATTGACTCTTCTTCTTCGCGGGTTGATGAACTTCCCTGATCGTCAGCACGATCCGGGTGCAGCCGGTAAACGGCTTCCCGTGCAATCTCTGATGGTGCCGGGTTACGGGTATTCGTCAATACCGTGATGACGGTGTTTGTTTCCGGAATCATCGTAAGTATGGTGCTTACTCCACCCATACTGCCGGTATGCAGAACTTCCGATAAACCGTTTTCGTGGCTTCGGTATATCCATCCCAGAGCATAGTCGTTTTCGTGAGGTTTTTTCATCTCGCTCCGGGTATCCTCGCTCAAAAAGTTATCGGGTTCATCCTCAAGACTTCCGGTAAAGTATTTGCCGAAGCGTAGCAAGTCATGAACGCTGCTGTAGACGGCTGAGGCACCACGGTGATCAAAATCATAATAAGGAATGGGTTTTTGGTTCGGGCTGTACCGTATAGCGTGAAGTTCTTCTTGCCGCGATCCGATACCCACATTAGTTTGATATAATCCCAGCGGGGTAAACAGCTCTCGATTCATGAAATCAGTGTAGGAGATGCCGGAAACGTTGGCAATGATCTCATCCAATACTCCATACCCAAAGTTAGCATATTGATAATGTTCACCGGGTTCATATACCACCAAACCATATTTGCCAATAGATTCTTGCATAGCCGGTCGCTCATACGATTCATCCTCATAAAAAAACTGATAGTGCAGCGGTAACCCCGCAGTATGATTGAGCAGCATGCGTATGGTAACTTTGTCTGCGTCATAAAAGGGGCTGTGTAGTTTGGCAGTATGTAAATAGTTGTTGGCAGCATCATCGAGCTCGATTTCGCCACGTTCTGCAAGCAGCATGATTCCTGCAGCCGTAAAAGGCTTTGAAATCGAAGCTGTGGAGTACATGGTATGTGGATTGGCATCGCGGCGTTTTTCGCGGTCCGCCTTACCAAAGCTTTCCTGCCAAATTACATCACCTTCCTGCGCCACCCCCACGGATATGGAGGGTAGACTTTCATCCGCTTTAAGATCTTTTACCATTTTGCGAACCTCCTGAAGTTCGTCCGGCGCGTGAATGGTGGAAGTGTCATCCGAGCACTGGGCCGGTTGCCAGAATGCAAACAGCAAGAGTGCAAAGATTGGTACAAGAGGCAGACGAGTGTAGTTCTTCAGGAGCATAGGATATTTCATTTTTGATCAACGTGAGACCTGTAGGAGACAGTAACGGCAACCCAAAAAGCAATAATCTTGTGGCCGGGGAAATCGAAGTATCAATATACTATCTAAGGCATCCAGGTACCAGATAGGTTCTGGAATGCCGAGTTCAGCAAATAGTGCATTCATTTAGGATGAATTGATATTGAAAATAAGTTTACCTCTACAATTTTTACGATTCCCTTTAATAGGTAGATTATTTTTATTATATACACTGATGAAAAGCAGGGTAAAGGGTTGTAAAACTTGTACGTTAGTAAAAAAACTTTTGTGTTTCTATTCTACTTTCATGTAGGCCTGGGAAGCCAGATGTGAAATATAAATGGACATTGCAGAGTCACGGTTCGTGAAAACATGCATTATTTAATAGAGTGTAACAAAGTGCAGGGAAGAAGTTGGACAGGAGTGAATATTAGAATGACATTATTACAGGGAAAACTTTTATGAGAAATAACAGGACGCAGATTAGTCAAAAGAATCTCATAGTAATCATCATATCATTTATAACGCTCGCCTTGGCTGCTACGCTGATGCTTTATTTTTGTATTAAAGTGATGAATGGGTTGAGGGGCTATTTGATTGCGGAAGCCAGGTGGTCAAAAGCGCAGAAAACGGCAACACATGAGATGATCCACTACGGGACCTCTGAAGAGGAATCCAATTGGAGTGAATTCAGCAATAATCTGGAAATTTTAAAAGGGTCAAAAAATGCCAGATTGGCGCTGTTATCTGAGGATCCGGATTTTGATACGGCTTATGAAAGTTATAAAAGAGGGGGCGTAAGTGTGGATCTTATTGATGACATGAATTGGTTATTTCGAATCGTGCATCATACTGAATTTTTTGAGGAAGCTTTAGAGTACTGGGAACAGGGAGATGCTTATGTACTGGAGCTTGAAGAGCTATCAGAGGAGGTTCACAAGCGCATTGAAGAAGGGTCAATGGATGAAAGTACATGGCATGCATATTTGGACGATCTCTACATTATTGATAGCCATTTGAGTCAGTATACCGGTGAATTTGCGGATGCAATTGAAGCCGCTACATCCAAAGGCCGACGTTACATATTTCTTATCAATCTTATCGTAGGGGTGGGGTTAATTGGTGCGGCAGGGGTTGTTACCGTTACATTAGTAAGGAAAACCAATAACCTGAATGCCCATCTTGCGGATACAAAAGAAAAGTTCAGCCTTGTATTGGATAACTCCAGGGATATTATCTATCAAATGGATGCAGAGTCAAAGAATTTTGAATATGTCAGTCCGGTAGTGGAGAAAATTCTTGGGTACAAGGCTGAAGAGTTAATGGAGGAAGGTCCTGAATTCATACTCCAAAAAGTGCATCATGAAGATCTCGAACGTATTCGAAATGCCCGAGAACAAGTAGCATACCGGGTACCGGAAGAAGATGTAGAAATGGATACCGAGTACCGTTTGCAAACCAAGTCGGGTGAATATATCTGGGTTAATAATCGACGAAGCGTGATAACTGATGAATCAGGTCAGTATGTTGGGGTAGTAGGGAATGTGCGGGATATCACCGATCGAAAGTCATACATGGAGCAACTTGATCGCTCACTTGAAGAAAAAGATACCCTCTTGGCCGAAATTCATCACCGGGTAAAAAACAATTTGGCGATTGTTTCCAGTTTAATTGAGATGCATAATAATGAGCATGATCCTGCTATACAGGAAACGCTTAAAGAACTTCAGTCGCGAATTAAAAGCATTGCGCTTGTTCATGAAAAACTATATCAGTCTGATTCTTTCGGAGGTATAGACCTTGCAGAATACATTAACGGGTTGGTAGACCTGGTTACAAAGTCGATGAAAAATCAGGATAAGGAAATTTCCATAGAGCGGGAGTTTCACTCAATTCGATTTGGGTTGACCCATGCCGTAACATTTGGTTTGATTTGCAATGAGTTGATCAGCAATGCCTTTAAACACGCCTTTAATGATCAAAAAGAAGGAGTAATTCGCCTCGTTTTGCGCAAGGAAGGCGATAAAGGAATATTTTCGGTTATGGATAACGGCACGGGATTACCAGAGGATTTTGACATCAAGAATCAAGGTACGCTCGGCATGACCCTGGTTGATAACCTCGCCCGCCAATTGAAAGGCGAATTATCAATCAACTCCGGTGATTGGACGGAGTTTAAAGTGAGTTTTCAGGTGGAGGAGTGATTTTGCCAATTCTTTAATCACATTGAATCACCCCAACTCACCGGCCCGCTTAGCCGCTTCCGTCACCGCTTTGATCAACGTCACTCTCAGCCCGCCTTCTTCCAGTTTGAGGAGCCCGTCAACCGTACATCCAGCCGGGGTGGTGACATCATCCTTTAAAACAGCGGGGTGTTTGCCGTTTTGACCAACCATCGTGGCCGCTCCGAGACAGGCCTGTGCTACAAGCCGGGTAGAAGCATCCCGCGGCAGGCCGCATTTAACCCCGCCTTCGGCCAGAGCCTCAATAATCACATAGATAAATGCCGGACTGCTGGCGCTCAGACCTGTAACCGCATCGAAATGTTTTTCGTCGAGAATTTCAGTTTCGCCGACGGCATCAAAAAGCGTACGGGCGGTTTTTAAGTGATTACCGGTAGCGTGGCTGCCTGCAGCCAACACCGTCATACCGGCTCCAACCTGGCATGGTGTGTTTGGCATAGCCCGGATAACCGGAACATCTTTTTGCAGATATTGCTCCAGTTTTTCTATCCGAACTCCGGCCATGATTGAAATCACAAGGGTTTGTTCTCCAAGCTGATCCCGGAATGAGGCAATGACTTCTTCTGCATTTTGGGGCTTGGTGCAGAGAATGACGATATCAGCGCCGGCAACGGCTTCAGCATTATTATTGCCACCCTGGATGCCGTATTGATCACGGAACAGGGTAGTTCGCTTTTCATTAGGGTCACTGACTTTCAGATTACGAGCCTGGATGGTTTCGGTAGAAATCAGCCGGGAAGCCAGCGTTTCCCCCATAGTTCCGGCACCGATGATGGTCAGATTTAGGTTAGGTTTCAAGATGTTTTGGTGAGTTTAATGTCAATGCAGAAAATATCAAACAGGAACCTGTTGCTCCTGTTTGATTATTCAATTATTGGAAATTGATAGTTATTTGTGATTAGCCATTTGCAATTTGAAATTTTCAAGAAGCAACAGTCTTCGCTTTGCTCATCACTTCAATGACCTTGCTGGTCATCTCCGTAGTACCTAAAACGGTGTCATCTTTATCAGCAAGATCGGCACAGCGATATCCCTGGCAGATGACTTCCTCAATGGCTTTTTCAATGGCATCGGCTGCCTCTGCTTCATTAAGCGTATAACGCAGCATCATGGCGATGGACTGTATTGCAGCAAGCGGGTTGGCAATGTTTTTTCCGGCGATATCCGGGGCGGAACCGTGTACAGGCTCATACAACCCGTTTCCATCCCCAAGGCTTGCAGATGGCAGCAATCCGATAGAGCCGCTTAGCATAGCTGCTTCATCACTCAAAATATCACCGAACATGTTTTCGGTCAGAATGACATCAAAATCAGCAGGGCGATTGATGAGCTGCATGGCGCAGTTATCCACGAGAATGTGCTCGAGCTCCACATCGGAATACTCTTCAGCGACTTCATTGACAACATCGCGCCATAACCGGGAGCTGCTGAGCACGTTGGCTTTATCCACAGAAGCGATTTTGCCGCGCCGTTTGCGAGCCATATCAAAACCACGATGGGCGATTCTGCGGATTTCATCTTCATCATAAGCCATGGTATCCACAGCCCGGCGTTTGCCGTTTTCATCTTTGGATTCGCCTTTGGGCTGGCCAAAATATAATCCGCCTGTCAACTCGCGAACTACCAATACATCGACGCCTTCAAGCCGGTTTTCTTTCAGGGGTGAGTATTTTTCAAGACCGGGGTAGATGGTTACGGGCCGAAGGTTGGCATAAACGCCCATTGCTTTGCGGAGTCCCAATAAACCTGATTCCGGCCGGTGGGCGCCGGTCAAATGATCCCACTTGGGTCCGCCCACGGCACCTAAAAACACCGCATCGGCAGATTTGCACGCATTCAAAGTTTCATCAGTAGCCGGAGTTCCGTGGCTATCATAACTGGTGCCGCCGATATCATGGGATTCCAGGTTGATTGAAAATCCATGCTGCTTAGCTGCCGCCTTCAAAACGTTAACTGCGGATTCCGTAACTTCGGCACCAATGCCGTCGCCCGGCAGGACTACAATATTATATTCGGCCATTTCAGAACATGTTGTTTTGACGTGCATAATCAAAGATGCCGCCGGCATCCACGATGTGGGCTACCTCACCCAGTTCCAGAAGTTCAAACTCTTCACCGGTGCGCTCGTTGACCATTTTATTGGCATCGCGATCAATCGTAGCCGTATCGCCGGTATTGAAATGCTCTGTAAGGTCACCGCGGCTTTCAATCGGCACCACGAATCCTCCGTCCACAGCGTTGCGGTAAAAAATCCGTGCATAGGAAGGTGAAACTACTGCCTGAACACCGGCTTGTTGTAGGGCAAAGGGAGCGTGCTCCCGGGAAGACCCGCAGCCGAAATTCCGGCCCGCAACGATGATATCAAATTCTGATTCAAATTGATCTTCCGGAGTGAAGGGGGTACCGCCATCCGGCAGGCCTGATTGCTCATCCGGAACCCCGGATAGGGCATAGCGCCCGTAAAACTTTTTCTCTTCCGGATCCTCAAGACTGTACATCAAATGCCCCGCCGGGATGATCTGATCGGTATCAATATTATCCCCGAGGACGAAGACTTTGCCTTTGATTGTGTTGGACATGTTGGTTGTTTGTAAAATGTTAATGTTTATCTATCAGGTAATTAAGGGGATTGAGGGATTAAGGTAATTGGGTGCTAACTGCATGGGAGATACAAAACCCATTTACCTAAATTCCCTAATTACCTATTCCCTATACCGCATCCGCTACGGGAGTTCCCTCAGTCAGATACTCACGCGGGTCAGTAATCTTACCGGTAATTGCGGAGGATGCGACCGTGTAAGGGGAGGCCAGGTAAACCGAGGCCTGTTTGGATCCCATCCGGCCGGGGAAGTTTCGGTTGGTGGTCGAGATACACACTTCCTGACCGTTGAGCCGACCGAAGGTATCTGGCGGTCCGCCGAGGCAGGCAGCGCAGGAGGCGTCGCCGATTTTGGCGCCGGCTTCCTCAAAAATGCTCCAGAGGGTTTGCCCGTCGATGGTGATGTTTTTAAGATCCTGGGTGATCTCGGTGGTTGCCGGTACCACATAGGTATCCAGTTTCACTTTCTTACCTTTGAGGATGCGTGCGGCAGCCACAAAGTCAGAAGTTTTTCCTCCGGTGCATGATCCGATATAGGCACGGGTCAGCTCGGTACCGGCGACTTCAACAACGGTTGCTTTGTTATCCGGGGAGTGAGGTTTAGCCACCATAGGCAGCAGCTCTTCGCACTGGTAACTGCGAACGCTGTGATAGCGGGCATCCGAATCGCCGAAAACCGGCTCAAACTGAGCGTTGGTACGCTGACGGACATAATCGTAGGTAACTTCATCCGGTTCGATCACCCCGTTTTTCCCTCCGGCTTCGATCACCATGTTGGTCATCGTCATCCGGGATTCCATATCCAGGTTCATGATACCGTCTCCGGCGAATTCCATCGTGCGGTAGGTAGCGCCATCAACGCCGATATCCCCGATGATCTGGAGGATCAGATCCTTGGCCATCACGTAGGGTGGGATTTCGCCTTCAAAGATGAATTTCATCGTCTCGGGCACTTTCACCCAAAGTTTACCGGTACCCATTATAAATGCGGCATCGGTATTGCCAATACCGGTGGCAAACTGACCGAAAGCTCCGGCATTACATGTATGTGAGTCTGTGCCAAAAAGCACTTCGCCCGGTCGGGTAAACCCCTCTTCCGGAAGTGCAATGTGACATACGCCTTTGTAATCCTCACCGCCTACATCATAGTAGTAGGGCAATTGGTGCTCGGAGGCAAACTGACGCAACAGATCTACGTTCCGGTTGGCGTAGTAGTCATTGGTATGGATAAAGTGATCTGGAATGATCACAAGGCGGTTTTTATCCCAGACCGGTGCATTTTGTCCGAATTGTTTTTTGAAGATATCAATGGCGGGCGGCACGCAGACATCATGGGTCATCAAAATATCTACATCGACCCAGATGTTTTCTCCGGCTTCCACGGTTTTGCGGCCGGCGGCTTTCGCGAGAATTTTTTCTGTGAGATTCATTTTGTGAGTTTGGGTGTTGTTGAATTTATTTTTTCGACGGGAGGAATTCAGGAATTGAGGTAATTAAGGTAAATGAGGTAATTTGGTTCATGGCCAAATCGTTGCTGAAAGACCCAATTACCTTAATTCCCTAATCCCTTAATTACCTAATCTACTCTTCCCGATTTAGCATGTTCTGCATGTTATTCTGGACAAACTCATCACCGAGTTCGGTTACTCCGTTGGTGGAGAGGTAGATGAGGTCTTGGTCGCTGACGATTTTCTTGCGGTCGCAGATTTCGATGAATCCATCATAAACGCGGTCGAGTTCTTCGCGGGTGAATGTGAACCCAAGTTCTTCAAGTCGATGGTTAAGCGCTTTGCGCCCTGAGTGTTTTCCAAGCACGATATCGTTTCCTTTCTTTCCTATAGTTGCGGGGGTCATGATTTCGTAGGTGAGAGGGTTGCTGAGTACCCCGTGTTGATGAATGCCTGCTTCGTGACTAAAGGCATTCTGGCCGACCACAGCTTTGTTTGCTTGCAGGTTCTGACCGGTTATTTCAATCAGTGTCTGGCTGGCCGGGTAGATGTACTGATGATTCAAATTGAGATGTTGATCAAATTGATTTTGCCGGGTGTGAATAGCCATGGCCAATTCTTCCAGAGAGGCGTTTCCGGCACGCTCGCCAATTCCATTAATAGTGCATTCTACCTGATCGGCACCATTTTGAACTGCAATCAATGAATTGGCTACTGCAAGTCCCAGATCGTTATGGCAGTGTACGCTGATGTTAATCTTGTCCCCGCCGGGGACTCGCTTGCGGATATCAGAAATCAACTGCCCGAATTCCCAAGGGACTGCATAGCCTACGGTATCCGGTATGTTGACCGTTGTAGCGCCGGCTTCGACCGCCGCATGAATCACTTCAAACAGAAACTCAGGGTCGGTACGGGTGGCATCTTCGGCGGAAAACTCTACATCGTCGCACCAGCTTTTGGCGTGGCGAACGGCTTTATCCGCCTCGGCAAGTACCTCATCCCGGTTCATTTTCAGCTTGTGTTCCATGTGGATATCCGAGGTGGCGATAAACGTATGGATGCGCCCTTTTTTAGCAGGTGCAATCGCTTCGCCGGCGCGGTCGATATCCTCTTCGCGGGTTCTTGCAAGTCCGGCGACCGTTGCATTTTCAACGGTTTCGGCAATAGCTTTTACCGCATCAAAATCTCCCTGAGAACAAATGGGAAACCCGGCCTCAATAACATCAACCCCGAGTAGGTCCAGTTGAGCAGCCATTCGGAGTTTTTCGTTTATGTTCATCCCGAAACCGGGAGCTTGTTCTCCGTCTCGCAACGTCGTATCGAAAATGGTGATTGGCTTACTCATGGTATTGTCGTTTGGTTAGTGGATGAGGCTGATTGCATTACATGCTGCAGGAAGTAGCTGTAGCTATCTACGAGTGCTTCCCAGCTGGCCTCAATGATGTTTTCGGAAACACCTACAGTAGACCATTTACTCTTACCGCAGGTGGAATCGATAAGTACGCGGACTTTAGCAGCAGTGCCGGAGTTTTCATTAAGTACGCGCACTTTGTAATCCTGAAGTCTCATCGCTTCTATCTCCGGGAAGAAGCGGATGAGCGCTTTGCGAAAGGCCTGATCCAGAGCATGTACCGGTCCGTTGCCTTCGGCGGCCGTATGCTCGGTCGTTCCCTCTGCATTCACCCGGATGGTGGCTTCACATCGGGGTTCGTTGTTTTCATTCTTTTCAATCAGCAACCGGAATCCTTCGAGTTGAATCGGTTCCGCTCTGTTGTCGGTAATCTTGCGAATGAGCAGATTCAAAGAGGCTTCGGCTGCTTCATAGGCGTAACCTTCATACTCCCTTTCTTTAAGGGATTGCACGATTTCGGGCAGATCATTGCCATAGGCGTCGAGATCTATTCCGAGTTCATCAGCCTTATAGCGGAGGTTGCTCTTTCCGGATAGGTCAGAAACCAACACCCGGCGTTTGTTGCCGACGGTTTCCGGTTCGATGTGTTCGTAGGTACGGGGTGTCTTCAGCACAGCGCTGACGTGGATGCCGCCCTTATGTGCAAATGCGCTGTTGCCGGTATAGGGCTGTCGCTCATTCGGATGAAGATTTGCCAACTCGCTGACAAACCGTGAGCATTTGGTAAGATCTTCAATGGATTTTTCAGGGATAGTTTGCATCCCGAGTTTGAACTGAAGATTAGGGATGACCGAGCAGAGATTGGCATTTCCGCACCGTTCTCCGTATCCATTAATGGTCCCTTGTACCTGCTCACAACCAGCCTGAACGGCTGCAATAGAATTAGCTACAGCCAGTTCCCCGTCGTTATGCGTGTGAATGCCGAGCGGGGCGTCAATCATTCTGCTGATTTCTGTCACAACAGTTTGAATTTCATGCGGCAACATCCCGCCATTGGTATCACAGAGCACAAGTACATCGGCGCCGCCCTGGCGAGCTGCTTCAAGCGTGCGAACGGCGTAATTGGGGTCATCTTTGTAGCCGTCAAAAAAGTGTTCGGCGTCGTAAATGACTTCCCGGTCGCACTCCTTCATTCGCTTAATGGATTCATAAATCAGCTGAACATTTTGGTCTGCCGTTATTCCGAGAGCATCCTTTACATGGAGCATCCAGGATTTTCCGAAGATGGATACGGCAGGTGTTTCAGCTTCCAACAGCGCGTTTAAATTGGGGTCGGAATCAATTTCACCACCGGGACGTGCGGTACTTCCAAATGCTACGATTTTTGCCTGATTAAAATCGTGCGCCGCCGCTTTTTCAAAAAAAGCTTTGTCCCGGGGGTTTGATCCCGGCCATCCACCTTCAATGTAATGGAACCCGAGGGCGTCAAGGCGTTGAGCGATACGAAGTTTGTCATCTGCTGAAAAGCAGACCTCTTCGCCCTGGGTTCCATCACGTAAGGTGGTGTCGAAGATTTTAATCGGCTTTGACATGCCCATTAGAAGTTGGTGCTTTGGTTTTGGCAATCCAGCTCATCATCTCGCGAAGCTTGCTGCCGACTTCTTCGATTTCGTGGGACTTCTCCTGGCGGCGCATGGCTTCCATCCCGGGTCGGCCCGCTTTGTTTTCAAGGATCCACTGGCGGGCAAAACTACCGTCCTGCACTTCGCTGAGGATCTGCTTCATTCGCTCTCGAGTGCTATCATCAACAACACGCGTTCCGCGGGACATACCACCGTATTCTGCCGTATCGCTTACCGAGTAGTACATTCCGGCGATGCCGCCTTCATAAAGCAAGTCTACAATGAGTTTCAGCTCATGGAGACATTCGAAATAAGCAATTTCCGGCTTGTAACCTGCATCAGTGAGGGTGTCGAATCCTGCTTTAACAAGCTCGCTCACGCCGCCGCATAGCACCGCTTGCTCGCCGAACAGATCCGTTTCCGTTTCTTCCTGAAAGGTGGTCTCGATGACGCCTGCACGAGTACCGCCTACTCCCTTAGCATAAGCGAGTGCCGTTTCCGTCGCTTTACCGGTAGCATCCTGATAGATCGCAAAGAGACAGGGAACGCCCTGACCTTGCTCGAAAACACGGCGGACTAAATGGCCCGGACCTTTCGGAGCGACCATGAAAACATCCACATCTTCAGCAGGGCGAACCTGGTTGAAGTGGATATTAAACCCGTGCGCAAACGCCAGGGCGGCACCGGATTTCAGGTTGGGAGCAACTTCGTTTTGATAAACTTCGGCCTGAGCTTCATCTGGCATCAGGACCATCACGAGATCAGCCTGGGAGACGGCATCGGCTACATTATATACCGAAAGTCCGTCATCAGTTGCTTTTTTGCGGGATGAGCTGCCTTCACGCAGTCCCACGACGACTTCCACGCCGCTATCATTCAGGTTTTGAGCGTGCGCATGTCCCTGACTGCCATATCCTAAAACGGCTACGGTTTTGCCTTTTAGCAGATCCAGGTTGGCGTCGTTGTCATAATAGAGTTTCATGAGTTGTGTGTTTTGTTGCTTATTTG
>SLJN01000095.1 GCA_007135115.1 Balneolales bacterium | reverse complement strand
GGTTCTGAGGATATGGAAAGGTCGCCATTCATTCCGTCGATGGCTTTTTTAACGACATCCATACCCATTCCCCGCCCGGATATATGGGTAACCTGATCACTCGTACTAAAGCCGGAGTTGAAGATCAGTTCCATTTTTTGTTCGCGCGACAGATTTTCTTTGCCGGTAACTAATTTCTTTTTGACTGCACTTTCGAATACCTTTTCCGGATCAATTCCTTTGCCATCGTCGTGTAGCTTAAGTACAAACTCACCACCTTCCTGGTAAGCGGAAATCAGTATGGTTCCGTTAGTCGGCTTCCCGGCAGACGTCCTGTCTTCAGGAGCTTCAATTCCATGATCCACCGCATTTCGGAGTAGGTGCATAACCGGATCAACCAGGTTTTCGAGCATGCTCTTATCCAGCTCCGTCTCCCCTCCTTCCATTCGGTATGTTACCTGTTTGCCCATCGACTCTGCAATATCTCTGACCATTCTCTGGAACCTTAAGCTGAGTGTATCAACCTGCAGCATGCGCATTTGCATGATGTCTGATTGCAAAGAATCAACGAGCCGTTCATTATCTTCAACAGTACTTTGCAGCTGATACGAAACCTCCTCATCAGATGTCAGATTGTTCAGTCGGGACTGGTTGATGACCAACTCTCCAACCAGGTTAAGCAGTTCGTCAAGAGTCGCTGAGTTTACTTTTATATAATCGGTTTCCCGGTCAGAAGATGAGTTACCGGGAGATTGAGAAGACTTTTTTTGATGAGCTTTATCCGGCTTTTCAGCAGGCTCTTCAGCTTTAGTGATAGAGAGTTCGCAATCGTCTTCGACAAATAAAAAAACATCCCGAATATCTTGCTCCTTACAAGCAGAGGTTAATGTAATTTTCCAGGTCAAATACGAGTTCGTTTGTTTTTCCGAACCTGTAAAGCTATCGGGATCAGGCTCGTATTGAGTTCGACCCAATTCGTCAAGATCTGCAAATAACTCAGCAGGATCGGGCCCCTCTTCATAAATATTGTTTGGAAAAGTTACGTGGATTTGCCATTGGTTCACTTCCGGCATATCTGCTTCAGAGTCAATGTCATCGCCTGATTTCCCGGATTGTTTCAAGCGATCCTGAAAATAGTTGGTTAACTCTACCCGATAGGAAGTGTTTTCGTTGTTATAAGCCTGTTCGGATTCATTAATTAGGAGTGAAGCCTGATCAAGACTTTTAAATATTCTTGAGATATCTTTTTGCTCAATGGAGAGCTCTTGTTTTAAAGCAGCATCAAGAAAGTGCTCAATCAGATGCAGAAAGTTTTCTACTTCTGCAAAGTCGAACATTGTGGCAGAACCTTTGAGAGTATGCACCGTTCTGTACACTTGCTTAATCAGTCCCTGGTCACCGGACTTGTTCTCAAGATCGAGCAGAACATGTTCTACTTCATCCAATAATTCCGCAGACTCTTGGCGAAATGACTCCTTTAACTTGTCAACATCAGCCATTTATTCCATGATTAAGATGTAGATGATTACAGGTATAAATAATTGTCAATTACCCGACTATGAAGTGAGTACGATCACACGAAAAAAGTTAAATAAACCCAACAAAAAGTTTTGGTAGTGGGGCTACCAAGGATAAGCGTAGACTGATATTAATACGATAAGAAACTTTGATATTGAATACACCAACTTAATATTGGAGAATGCGGTAATATATCAAAACCTGTTTGAGTATAAGAACTTTAGAGGGTGGTGTCAAATATAAGTGTGACTTTATATAAGTGTATGTATAATAGATTTTTGTAGGTTGGATGAATAAGCGGTGCTGTCTTTTGTTGTTCGCGTAATTAAACGATATGATTGTATATTAATAAAATAGGGGCGGATACGCGAATAGTTATAACTATGCAGGATTGAGCCTCAGTTGCAGGCTCAGATAGAGTAAGCTAACTTATAAACAAAGCTAATCTATATTATTAATTGACAAACCAGCTTTTTTAGCAAGGCGGGCGAATTCTTTAAGCTCTTCATCCGTGAAGTCTTCGAATTCGTGCAGAATGTTTTTGAGATGAGTAGGAAAGTAATCGGAGATAAATTTTTCTCCCTCCGTTGTCAGTTCGATGATACTCTTCCTTCGGTCCTCGGGGTCCTGGCGTCTTGTTACTAAACTCTTTTTAACCAGGTTGTCGATAATAAAGGTAATGTTGCCCTCACTCGTCAGGATTTTTTGCCCGATCGTCCTTTGATTAAGGGGGCCCAGATGGTAAATCGCTTCAAGTACACCAAACTGTCCGTTAGTGAGCCCGACTTCCAATAGTTTGCTGTTATGGCGAGCCGGAATGGTATGAGAGGCACGCATAAGTTTGATAAAAGCATCAAGTACAAGCTGTTCTCTTTTACTTCCCTGGTGTTTTGTGCCCATGGTTAAAGATTTGGTGCGTTGTGAGCCATCTGGCTTTCATGTTGATGGAGCGGTTGACTCATTCCAAAGTTAACGCAAAGCATCCAAAGTTACTATACACGGGCCGATCATTGAAAAATAATAGTTTAGCAAGTACTCCTTCCCACAACTATGGGAAGAAATGCCATCCTGTTAGTCAGAAAGTAGTTTAATATTAAAGTAATAAGCTGTTGTTTTATAAATAGCAAGGGAAAATTTACATAATTTAAAATAATCCTTGTTAGGATTAGGGAGTCCTTCTTAAGGGTTTTCAGGGACTAAGTAATAGATTGACTGTCAATAAGTGTAACTATAGATGTAAATTATTATAAAAATTTAAACTTTGTATTGATATATCCTGTGCGGCTATTCAAATTATTTAACAATTGGAATCATTCTTTGACTCTGTTAAAAAATCAATTCAAAGGATGGCTCTTTGTAGGAACTTGCTGTGCAAGCTTCGTCGGAATATATATCGAGGGAATTTAATAATTAAAATCTGCTCTAATCCATTAGCGCAGGTGGTGATGCAGTTATACCTGAAGCAGTCTCTTTGAAACCCCTGAAGCAAAAGTATCAACTTGATGGAGTGCTTAGTAAAGCCATCAGGTGGACAAAAGCCATCTGTAATTGATTAATTAAATAAAGATTTGCTGAGCTGTGTAATGATCAAAAACCAACCAATAAAGGAATTTATCACGACATTTACTTTAATCCCACCCAAGGGTTTTAGGTAGGTAGGTGATAAAAACAAATGCAACTTAGAAGATTGCATCAAAAGACATAGTAAACTTAAACAACACGAGGTCAAATATGTCGAAAAAGTTACTATCGGTATTGGCCGGCGTACTGTTATTTTCATTTAGTGCTCATGCACAGGTGAGTATAACCGGTACGGTGACCGATGCAGAAACCGGTGAAATTCTCCCCGGAGTTAGTGTCGTACTTGAAGAAACCGATCAGGGCGATGCAACTGATGCAAATGGCGAATTTGAAATTAGCAATGTCGATGAAGGTACCTACCAGCTTATTGCTACTTTTGTAGGGTATGACCGATATGAGGAAGAAGTTGATGTTGGAGCTCAGGACGTAGAGCTCGATATCGAAATACAGCCGGAGGTTATTGGACTTGATGATGTCGTCGTAACTGCCTTCGGTATTGAGCGCGACCGTCGGGCATTAGGTTATGGAACCACCGGTATTGACTCCGAAGCCATGGAAAGAAGTCTGGAAACGGATGTCATGCGATCTCTGGACGGGAACCTGCCTGGTGTTAATGTAGACGTGATGGGCGGTGTAACCGGTTCCGGAACAGATATGAATGTACGTGGATTTTCATCCATTACAGGCAGCAATGATCCGCTTTTTATTGTTGACGGCGTTCGGTTCGAAGGTGGCCGAAATGAAACCGATGACTGGTTTGCCGGTGGTGGAGCGCAAACAACTCCAAACAGATTTATGGATCTTGATGGTCAAAACATCAAGGACGTCAGGGTATTGAAAGGACTAAGCGCATCAGTACTATATGGTGAAGCCGGAAGTGATGGCGTGGTCATCATTACAACGGAGAGCGGTTCATTTGATGAAGACCGCGAGCCCGGCTTTGATGTCTCCTTAAATCAGGAAGTTCATGCCACCCAGATTGCAACCCATCCGGATTATCAGGATGAGTATGGAATTGGATTTGACCAAAATTTTGGCTGGTTTTTCAGTAACTGGGGCCCGCGATTCGACGAGGACAATGAAGCTATATTTGGAGCAAGCTTTCGTGGGTTTGACGATGATGGCACTCCCCTCGTCAATCATCCTATTGTAAACCACCCCGCTACTGCTGAAGCTTTTCCTGAATATGCTGATGAAACCTACCGGTACGAACCCAAGCCCGATCCGATGGAGTCATTTTTTGAAACGGGGCTGGCTTCAACTACCAGTATAAGAGTTAATGGCGGATTCGAGGATTTAAGGCTCAATGTTAGTTATTCAAGAACCGGTGAGGATGGCTACACTCCAAATAATAACATGAGCCGGAATTCATTCGGCGTCGGTGCGCAGTACCGAATTACTCCAAGTCTGGTTTCAGAAACCTCATTCAATATGAGTTTGACGGATGTTCAATCCCCGCCATCGGCTTCGAGTTTCGGGAGTAGTGCCGATTATCCTTCTGTTTTCGGGGACATTTTTTATACCCCACGCAGTATAGATCCGATGGATATCCCTTATGAGCATCCGCTCACCGGTCAGTCTACTTATTATCGTGGCGGTAACGATATCCCTCACCCGAGATGGACTGCCGAAAATGCGCTTGATGTAAACTCCACAAATCGATACTACGGGCGAACAGAGTTAAATTATGAAGTAACCGAAGGCATCCATGCCATTTACCGGCTTGGTTACGACAGTTATAATGAACAAAATGAGTACAGGCTGCCGCCGGGAGGAATTAACCCCAGCAGCCTTGACGAGACCGGGTTATATCAAACCATTGATATCAACAGCACTTCCTGGGATCACAACTTCAACCTGCTGGTGTCGCGGGATATCACTCCAATGATTTCATTTGATGGAACCTTCGGGGGACAATTTCAGACCGAAAGTTGGGAACGCCAGGGTTTGGAAGGGCTCAATCAGGTAGTATTCGGGCTTTTCTCTCAAGATAATTTTACGACAGCCTCATCTTCCAATTCTTTTGGTGGAGATTTTCAGGCTGTACGTGAACAGGAAACACTCGGTATCTTCGGAGAAACAACTTTTGGTTATGATGATATCGTATACTTGAACCTGGCAGGCCGGAACGACTGGTTTTCAACTTTAGAGCCGGAAAACCGAAGCATATTCTATCCCTCAGCCAGCTTGTCCTATATTCTGTCTGATCATCTCAGGCTTGCAGGGGATACTTTTAATTTCCTGAAGCTATATGCCGGAATCGGATCATCTGCTGGTCAGCCGGAGCCCTACTCTACAAGAAATGTACTCACGACCGATGCTCGGGCATTTGTAGATTCCTTCAACAGAGTTATTGCGACAAACTCGACCAGCTCTTTCCGTGCGAATCCGGACTTATTGCCGGAGCTACACACCGAGACTGAGCTCGGAGTTGAAGCCCGATTCTTTGAGGACCGGCTTGGATTTGATTTAACCGCCTACACGCGAACTACAGAGGACTTGATTACAGAAACCCCACTTGATCCTAGTACAGGCTATACTTCTACCTTGATTAACGTAGGTGAAATTGTAAATCAAGGCCTTGAAGTTTCTGCTCATGCAACCCCGGTTTTGGGTGAGTTACGCTGGGATATTGACGCCAACCTCGCAGCCGATCGCAGTGAAGTAATTGAGCTGGGTGAAGGTCTGGACCGCATACAGGTCGGTGGCGGTTTTACCAACCAGGGTAATTTTGCTGTTGAAGGCGAACCATTCCAGGTGATGATGGGCGGCGTAATCCAACGTACCGAGGATGGAACCCCCATAGTTGATCCGGCAAGTGGTAATTATATCGAAGAGCCGGAAATTGGAGTAATCGGTGATCCAAGCCCGGATTTTACAAGCTCCATTACGAACACCTTCAGATATGCAGGTGCTTCTCTATCTTTCCAGTTTGATTATCAACAAGGTGGAGATATGTACAGCCAGTGGATCAGTACATTGCTTGCACGAGGTATGACGGAGTCCACAGCTGAGGTTGACCGAAATAATACCTTTATTCTGCCAGGTGTAAATCCGGATGGTTCCGAGAATAATACCATGCACAGCCCGGCAGGTATATTCTTCAATAACTTCGGGTTTGGT
Source organism: Balneolales bacterium (assembly GCA_007135115.1). Lineage (GTDB taxonomy): Bacteria > Bacteroidota > Rhodothermia > Balneolales > Natronogracilivirgulaceae > SLJN01. The sequence goes on along the minus strand of SLJN01000095.1, from coordinate 3,791 downwards.
CCATCAGAAGTAAGTGTCTACGATATGACCCATATTCGCCTGAACCGGGTTCAGCTTGCTTATGAACTGCCCACTCGTCTTACCGAACCGCTTGGCGTAGATCAGATTCGGTTTTCACTTACCGGAAACAACCTGTGGTTTTACGGCTTCAACATTCCCGATGATAGCGGGTTTGATCCCAATGTATCCTCAGTAGGAGGAAACGCCCGCGGGTTTGAGTACTTAACCGGCCCGGCTGCACGCAGGTTTGGTGGAAGCGTAAATATCCGGTTCTAAGCAGGAATTTTTAATCGAAGGATTTTACACTATGAGATTTCTATATAGAATTACTCCCTTTCTTTTCTTAATGATATTTGCTGTGCAGTGCGACGAGCTCGTCACCACAGATCAGCTGGAGGACCCTACCGGGGTAACACCCGAAAATGTTGATCCTGACTTTATGCTGAACAGCATTCAGAACAATACCCAGCAATTTTATAATTCGACATCCAATATGGCTGGCGAAATGGCGCGAATGCATCACATGTTCGGTCGAACTTATCAGGATGCTTATACACCGGAAAACTTTAATACGGTGTATCAGTCAGCCTACGCCGACTTGTTGATCGATACCCAGAATATTCAACCAGTAGCAGAAGAACAGGAGCTATATTTCCATCTGGGAATAGCAAAAGTTCTTCAGGCTTATGGGATGATTACTCTGGTAGATATGTTCGGCCCGGTTCCGTGGGACGAAGCTCTTGACGAAGATGCTTTTGAACCGGATTTGTCAGATGATGAAGGCATTTACCAGGAAGCACTCGATCTTTTGGATGAAGCCATTGATGACCTTCAAAATGAAGACCGGGCCGCGTTCCCTGAATTTGACCTGATGTACCCCGAGTTATCCGGTGGTGCTTTGGTTGATGCTTGGGTGCGTGTAGCCAACACCATAAAATTCAAATCCTATCTGAATATGGGAGATGAACAGGGGATGGAGGACATGCTCGACGAGCCGCTGATTACCGACCCTGATCATGATTTCACATTTGAATTTTCAACAAGTGATACCGATCCGGATGCCCGCCATCCATCGTTTTCCGCAAATTATGTGGGAGCGACGAGCACATTTTTATCGGTAGCTTATATGGGAATGCTGCTTAATGACAAAGACGACTTCGGTGTCGATCCAAGAATGCGGTACTACTTCTATCGCCAGACTAATGTGGACAGCGATGATCCAAACGAACTCACATGCGACAACGAAGCCGTACCCGGTCATTTTGACTCCGATGATCCCTGGTGTCAACTTGGTGATGGCTATTGGGGCTGGAATCATCTCATCGATTCCGGTATTCCGCCCGAGGCTGACCTGAGAACCACCTATGGTGTGTATCCGGCAGGTGGAGAGTTTGATGCAGACCAACCTACCCTTCAGGAAACCAGAGCTATCCCAACTTCGGATGATATGGGATTACAAGGTGCAGGTTTCCACCCCATGCTGATGTCTTTCTACACCTATTTTATGAAAGCAGAAGCTGCCGAAGTATATGGTGTGGGCAACCAGTCAGCCCAGGACTACCTTGCTGAAGCAGTAGAACTTTCCCTGAATACCGTTCGTGAATTCGGCGCGCCGCTTGCCTCTGAAGCCGCAGGCGGTGCTTTTGAAATGACCGATGATGATATCGACGCTTATCTCGATGAGGTCATGGATAACTACAGTGAAGAAGGAGCTCTTCGAACGATTGCGAAAGAGTATTATCTGGCGCTGTGGCCAAACGGGGTCGAGGCATATAATTCCATGCGAAGAACCCATTATCCCAATCAGGAAGATAACTTGCAGCCTACCCAAACATCAGATCCTGGAGACTGGTACCGGTCATTCCCCTATTCGGCAAATCTCATTGACCGAAATCAAAATGTGGGACCGAAAGACAGCCGCCTTGAAGGTCCGTTTTGGGATGAAAACCGATGGCAAGGTGCCGACCGCGAAGCATTCAATTTCTAAAGTTAAAAGTGCAACACTATGAGAATTTTTAAGTATTTACCTCTTATCGTAGTTGTCGGAGTGCTGTCATCTTGCGATCTGTTTGATGAACCCGACATGCCCATCCCGATGGATGAAACTCTCGAAAACACCGGAGCATTTCTTCGAGTGCTCTCAGTGGAATCTGACGGTTTTGACTATCTGGATCTGGATAACTCTGAATATGCATTCACCGGAGAAATCGACGATATAGAAGATGGTGAAACCATAGATGAAATTGTCTTCTATGTAAGCTATGAAGGTGTCGATGGAAGTGAAGCAGAGGAAGAGCAGATAAAAACCGTCGATGTTGATGATATGAGCCGATCCGAGGAAAGCGGCCTGTATCGGCAAACGTTTGTCATAACAGCAGAAGATGCCGCCGATGCACTTGGTCTTTCCTTTGATGACATCATGATAGGTGATGACTTCAGCCTTCGCTGGCAGCTTAATCTTCATGATGGTCGTTCCTTCACCGCCGGTGATGGATCCGGAGATGTCGAAGGCGGAGGCTTTTACAACTCACCTTTTCAGGCCACAGCAGATGTATTCGCTGAAATTCCGGAAGATTTGTTCGTAGGAGAATATGAATTCACCCAGGTAGAAGGCGAATCCAACTTCTCTGATAGCGATCATCCGGACTCAGAAGATGCCGGTGATTATCTGTATAACGATTCAGAATCATTCGTGACGGAACTAAGTGTCAACGAAGATAACCCTCGCGACGGCCGGGTATTTGAAGCTGCTCCATACGAAGAGGTCGGAGGAGGGGCTTCGCCGCAACCCATCCGTTTTATGCTCGCTAATGATGAAGAAAACAATGCCGTAACCATGGATGGAGACGTGGGAACCGGCTTCAGTTGTGCCGTCGGTGTTAACTTTGGCCCTGAAGACGAGCAAAACAGCCAGTTCGACCTCGACGACGACGACTCTTTTATACTGGTCATTAATGAAAACTCCGGAGGAGACTGCGGAATTTCTGACCAGGATATTGTCTTCGAAGTCAATCGTGTAGATTAACATATAACGCTCCGGCATACCTTATTAAAAAAAGTAGGTATACTGGGACCTCTAAACCCGTATCGGTTAATTAACTGGTACGGGTTTTTGTTTTTTATTACGAAAAGACTTTGGCAAACCTTCTAAGAAAGCATAATTGTAAAAATAACATTAAAGGGGAGGTAACCGCGACATGCTTGTGAAGTGGATCAGAGTAATGTAAAAAAACGATTAATTGCTTTTATATGTAACTGTTAGGAATTCTGTTTATCGAAAAAAGATTAAAAAAAGAACAACCCCAAGGGGTTATTTACACCTATAAACATAGGTAAAATGAATGGTAAGATGCTGATTTGGATTTTTTTACGGATGTATTAGAATGTTCATCAAGGTGTGCCTGTAAAAAGAAATTAATTTTTCAGAGCCGTATTGCTACTTTGAGCATCTTGACGAATATTTTTCGATCAGTTAACACAGTTTTCACACTGTAATAATTTGTGTTTAAAATCAGAGGTTGCTTTTAAAAGAATTGTGTGTTTTGTCCGCATGTAAATATGAGATCAAAATTTTGCATACATCCAAAAACCAACATGGTGATGGGAGTTTTTAAAACTTACTTAGATTCTTTAATCAAACTTAACAAGTCGGTAGAAGTCGGGTTTTCTGATAGTTAATTCATGGATATCGAAGCGTCGTAGATAAGCAGAAGAAAGTTAAGCAAATAAATTATCGATGATAGTTCCCGATTGTTAAGATCAAATTGAAAATACAGCAAATATTTATTCTC
>SLJN01000136.1 GCA_007135115.1 Balneolales bacterium | reverse complement strand
CTCATACGGAGCTCCGAACGATTGGGCGCAATCTTCTATCACCTTCAGATTGTGGTTGCGGGCGATTTGCATGATCCGATTCATTGCCGCCGGCTTGCCGTACAGATGTACCGGCATGATGGCTTTCGTTTTTCCCGTAATCGCCGGCTCGATCAAATCGGGATTGATGTTCATATCCGCCGGTTCGATATCCACGAAAACGGGTTTGGCTCCGATCATTGCAATGGATTCGGCGGTGGCAAAGAAGGTAAACGGCGTTGTGATCACCTCATCGCCTTCCTCAATTCCGGCGGCGCGCAGCGCGATTACCAGGGCATCGGTGCCGGAATTGACGCCGATGGCGTGTTTAGCATTCATCCATTCGGCCGTTTCCTGCTCAAACGCCTCCACATCCGGTCCCATGATAAACCGGGTTTCGTCCAAAACCCTGCTCCAGGCTTTGTCGAGCTCTTTTCGCATCAATTCAATTTCAGGGGATAGGTCAAGTACGGGTATCATGAAAGTGCCTGTATAATAGTTTTGAGTATTTTTCTGCGGGATATTAGATTCGATCACGCTTAATTTATATTAATGAGCTACAATAAGAATTAAAGGTATAGATTTTCAACTCCGGAAGTACCCTTTACTCTACAATTTCCGTGCTCAAAAATGATATACTTGCAGGAATATTTACATGCTCAATATCGCAGTTAAAATTTTGCTCATTACAACTTTATTTTCATGAAGAACTTCGCACTAACAGGGCTTGCCGGCTACATTGCACCACGGCATCTGCAAGCTATAAAAGATACCGGGAACCAATTGGTTGCCGCTGTGGACCCTCATGATTCAGTAGGAATCATCGATCAATATTTTCCTGAAGCCGGTTTTTTCACCCAGTACGAGCGCTTTGAACGTCATCTTGAGAAACTCAAACGAGGCCGGTCGGAGCAAAAAGTTGATGTGGTTTCCATTTGTTCACCGAATAATCTTCATGACTCCCACATCCGAACGGCGTTGCGCGCGGATGCCGATGCCCTGTGCGAAAAACCATTGGTTCTCAATCCCTGGAATCTCGACATGCTCGAAGAACTTGAGCAGGAACATGAAAAAAATATCTACACTATACTCCAGCTTCGGGTGCATCCATCTTTAATCAAACTGAAATCTAAAATAGACAGTTCTCCGGGGGATCATAAACATGAGGTGGACCTTTCCTATATCACCTCACGGGGGTTGTGGTATCATTTTTCATGGAAAGGAGACATTCAGAAGTCCGGCGGAATCACTACAAACATCGGTATACACTTTTTTGATATGTTGATATGGCTGTTCGGCCCTCCGGCCGAATGCCGGGTTCATCTGCACAACAGCCTGCGGGCCGGCGGGTATCTGGAACTCGAAAAAGCCCGCGTCCGTTGGTTTTTATCAATTGATAAAGATGATCTTCCGGAATCATCCCGCCAACAGCAGCAGCGCACCTTTCGCTCCATCACCATAAATGAGGAAGAACTTGAATTCAGCGGAGGATTTACCGACCTTCATACACGTGTATATGAAGAAACTTTAAAAGGAAACGGCTTCGGTATTTCGGATGCCAGACCATCTATTCAACTGGCCCATGATATCCGGCATACCCGGCCTGATCCGTCCAAGGGAGACCAGCATCCGCTGACTCAGACAGCCATAAAAAACAACAAAAAGACGCAAGTGATTTAATATGCATTCCAATCCTACATTCCCTGAAGTTAAAATTCACGAGAGCGCCTGGGTAGACACCCCCTGTGAAATCGGTAAAGGCACTAAAATCTGGCATTTTTGCCATATTTCCAGAGATGCCGAAATCGGCGAGAACTGCTCATTTGGACAAAATGTCTATGTGGGTGAGGAGGTGCAGATCGGCAACAGTGTAAAAGTTCAGAACAATGTTTCCATTTACACCGGCTGCACTCTGGAAGATGAGGTTTTTCTGGGCCCGAGTTGTGTGCTGACCAATGTGACGAATCCCCGTTCGCAGGTTAACCGTCATGGTTTATATGAAAAGACCCTCTTCCGGCGTGGTGCAACCATCGGAGCCAACGCAACTATTGTCTGCGGAATAACACTGGGCCGGTACTGCTTTGTGGCCGCCGGCAGTGTCGTAACTAAAGATGTGCCCGACTATGCCTTGATGTTGGGCAACCCGGCACGGCACAAAGGATGGATGAGCCGGCACGGTCACCGCCTTGAGTTTAACGGGGAAACCACAGAGGCCACCTGTCCCGAATCCGGGTTCAGATATCGCCTTGAAAACGAAACCGTCCACTGCCTGGATCTGGATGAAGAAACGCCGTTACCCGAAAACCTCGCTGCGGGACAACAAAGCTACCGGCAGTTTAAATAGTGTCTGTAAGAAAACGCCAATATCGGCGTACCGGGTTTTGCATAGTAATGGTAGCAGGTTAGGAAGTTAATCTAACTGATCCCTGACACACGGCCCAACTGAACCACTGATCACCCCGGTGCCACGGTATGATCCCGGATAAATTTCCT
>SLJN01000033.1 GCA_007135115.1 Balneolales bacterium | reverse complement strand
AGCGTACTTGAGCATTTTTGGGACGAGCGGAACGCCGATATTGGCGTTTTCGTACAGACACACCCTAACTCACTCGCCGCGCCCGCGTAGCACCGGCCGTTTTTTCAATCTCATCCAACAACCGCCCCAAAAACTTACCACCATACACTCTGCGGATGTGATTCATATCCGCCAAAACCAACAGGCGGTCCTTGGATCGTGAAAACGCGACATTCAGCAGACGGGGGACACTCAGTCCGTTTTTCTCTTCATCAAACGGGCGCACGCTGTAATGTCGCTCACCGGATGGAGTCCGCTCCCCGCTCATGATCGTATCAAAGAGTATGACCGGCCGCTCACGCCCCTGAAACGTGTGGATGGTTCCCACTTCGACATCCGGCATCCCGGCTGACCTTAAGTGTTTGCGCAGCGACCAGACCACTGAACGGAATGGTACGATCACCCCGATATCTTCCGGCTTACGTTGATCTTTCATCATCAACCGGCGAACCAGGTCGGCTACATGCTGCATGTGTGTCTCGTTTTCCGGACGAAAGCCCCGTTCACCCGGATTTTTTACGATGAATGGTCGTTGGTGCGAAGTATCTATCAAAAACATTCCGGGTCCGTCAGAATCTTTTTGCAGTCGGACCTCTCCGGTTTTCAACCGCCCCTCATAAAACACCCGGCTGATCACCCCGGCCAGATCTCCACCCAACCGATATTGGGTGTCGAAAAATGCGGTAAATGCTTTGTTTTGATCGTGCCATGCAAATAGATCCGCCGGAGTTTTTGCGGATGATACTTTCGAATAAATATCCTGCTCAAGGTAATCGCGTGCCTTGTACTCTTTGGTCATGGCAATCGGCGGGAGCTGCATGGGGTCGCCGACGACGATCAGATGTTTTTTAGCCCTTGCCGCTAAAAGCAACATGTACGGCATTCCTGCCATGGAGGCCTCGTCAATGACCACTACATCAAAGGAAAGTCGGTCAATCGACTCCGATACGGCAACCTGGGCTAAAGTCGTCCCTACCAGCTGTTTTTGTCTGATGATCTCCAGATCATCAATAGCTGCCGGAAGTTCGGGTTCATCGTCTTCATCTTCCATACCCAGCCGCTGCCGCAAGGTTTCCATGCGGGCTTCTCCGGCTTTACCAATTTGCTCCTCTTCCCGCTTTTCCAGCAATTGACGATACTCGTTAATAAGTCCTTCAACTTTCCCGGCCTGAATTTTTCGCTGCTGAACGGCCTGATCAAACTGATACTGAAAGTGAATCTGCGCCAATTCGTCCGATTCCAGAACCACATCACCGAATCGGGTAAGCGTGTTTTTGCGCTCATAGCCCCCCGTTTGCTGAAGTGCTTCCAGGATGCTGAGCATCCCCACATCCACGGCGCGGTTGGTGTTGGAGGCGAACAGTACTTTATTTCCGGCATAAATGTGGTTGGCGATCATGTAGCCCAACGTCGCCGTTTTTCCCGTGCCGGGCGGGCCCCACACAAATGATACGGGCTGCTTCAGAGCAATTTCCAGCGCATGAAGTTGGGAATCATTCCGGGTGCCGTCATCTTTGATTTCATGATGATCGTCCTCAGAGCTAACTGCTTCGGGCTGCAGGAGACGCTGGATAGGTTTCAGGTTCTCCGCCTCGCCTTCTTCCATAAGATCGAGCAGCTTGCCCTGCATTTTTTTGAGGATGTAATCATTCTCCCACTCCAGGTGCACCTGGTCTACGGCCTCACCGAAATCGTTTTTGAAAGCGATATCGACGTGTTTATCGGTAGTTTCCAATGGTGAAGCGGTATATTCCCGCCCATCAACGTGAGCCTTGAACTCCTCGGCATACTGCAGCGCCGGATTGGTAGCCTCAAACCGGTACACCCACTCTTCCCCCGGCATCTTCTGCAACTCCCCCTGAAACAAAACCTCCTCCGACGGGTTCTCCCTTACCGCCTCTATCTCAGACGTCAGCGCATCCAGCGCCGTCTCCAACTCCTTCTTAATAACTTTCTTTTCTTTTTTATCCATTACTTAACCGCAGAGTTCGCTGAGTTTTTGCGCGGAGGGGCGCTGTGTTATGTGATTTCTTTGGTTTGATCAAATTGAACTGCCAAATTTATTGATTTTAAAATCTATTGACGACTCTTTTTAATCCATATTTAAGCTTATGGACATTAAAATTTATCAAAAGGCCAACTTTGCATTTTGTAAGTTTCAGGTAGGTCAGTAACTGTGCCAGATGAACATCATTTAATTCCTCGACTGCTTTTAATTCAACAATTACTTTGTTTTCGATCATTAGATCGACTCTATAACCAGAGTCCAGATGGACCTTTTCATAAGTCAAGGGCAGAGATTTTTCCAATAGTATGGACAGTCCTGATTTCTCTAACTCATACCCCAAACACTTTTTATATGCATTCTCCAACAACCCCGGCCCCAACGCGCTATGAATTTTCATAGCTTTATTTATTACAATTTCCGTGATATCATTTTCTTTCATAAACCCACTTTTTCAATAATATCCTT
>SLJN01000205.1 GCA_007135115.1 Balneolales bacterium | reverse complement strand
GGGACTTATGATCGAAACGGCGCTCCAGAAATTCAGGCATCGTAAAAATGCGTGACCGAAGATAAATCGGCACGATAAAAATGGCGAAAATCACCATGAGCAAAGCCGCCATCCACTCGTAATTGTAAACCGAAATACCGGTATTATAGGCGCTTCCGGCCATGCCGATGATGCTGGTACTCGACATATTGGAGGCGAGCAGGGATAACCCGATGAGGTACCAGGTCAGCGAGCGGCCCGCGAGAAAATAATCCCCTGAATCGTCTATCTGCCGGGATACATAGAAACCAATACCGACGATTAATACGGCATAGAGTCCAATGCTGATCAAATCAAGGGTTTCAAGTGTAAAGTCCGGCATGGCAATGAAAATCTTGTTCAAAACATTGCTGACTAATGTAAGGTATCCGGGTGTTTTGATAAAACCCTAACTTATGGACCTAAAACCCATCACTAAAATTTCCACAATGTGCAAATTATTGCACTCCTGATCATGCAAAACCACTCACCCAACCAATCAAGCATCACAGAAACACCTACAAATAAGACCTAAAAGAATATAAGACTACACTCGTTCAGAGCAAACTAATGAAATATTTTGCATAAAATTCCAAATATACTATTGTGCATCAACTCCATTTTCCCCATCTTAACTGATAGAATCATTAGTTCTTTATCCGCAATTTGAAAATTTTACTATGCAGGTTAACCCAGAATTGAAGCTCGTTTATCTATACTCTCCCATGAAGGCCATACCCTTAATGCTGTTATTACTTCTCAGTTTTAGCATGGTTATGTGCACAACTGATACAAATAATGATGAGCCTGCCACTGCCACAATTGAGAAAACAAACGGCACCTATCAAATTATCAGAGATGGCGAACCCTATTTTATCAAAGGTGTAGGTGGATCGCAGGACATGGAAAAACTGGCCGAAATGGGTGCAAACTCGGTAAGAACCTGGAGTACTGACAATGCCGAAGAGGTCTTGGATAAAGCTCATGAGCTCGGTCTTACCGTAATGATGGGCGTTTGGCTCGAACATGAGCGCCACGGTTTTGATTATGACGACGAGGATGCCGTTGCACAGCAAAAAGAAGAAGTGCGCGAAAAGATTCTGCGTTACAAGAATCATCCCGCGCTACTTGCCTGGGGATTGGGCAACGAGGTGGATTTAATGTACGAAAACACACGCGTATGGCACGCCGTGGAGGATATCGCTCAGATGGTGCGTGAATTGGATCCCAATAACCTCATAACCACGGTCACGGCCGGTATCGATCAGGAAAAAGCCGATTTAATTGCAGAAAAAGTGCCTACCATAGATTTTCTCAGTGTCAATACCTACGGAGATTTAGCTGAACTTCCCGAAACCATTCAGCAAATCGGATGGGAAAAGCCTTATGCCGTTACCGAGTGGGGACCGACAGGACATTGGGAGTCCCCGGAAACCGCTTGGGAGGTTCCGATAGAAGAAACCAGCACGGAGAAATCTGAGATCTATAGAGAGCGATACCAAAAATCCATTGCAGCGGACGAAGATCAATCACTCGGATCTTACGCTTTCCTTTGGGGCCAAAAGCAGGAAACCACTCCAACCTGGTACGGTATGTTCCTGGAAAGCGGATATCCGACGGAAGTCGTTGACGCTATGCAATATCTATGGACCGGTGAGTGGCCGGAGCAGCGTGCGCCTTCCATAACATCTTTTGAAATGAATGGGAAAACCGCCCATGATGATGTCTTCGTCAATTCCGAAAGCTATCACGAGGCCAGTGTCGAAATTGAAAATCACGATGCCGAAGAAATCACCGTAGAATGGGAGTTTTTGCCGGAAAGCACCGATATCGGAGCCGGCGGAGACCCCGAAGAGCGTCCTGAGACGATCACCGGCTTGATTATCGACGAGGATGAAACCGGTGAAGTCACTTTCGAAGCACCCGAAGAATCAGGTCCCTATCGGTTGTTTGTGTATGTGATCAATGAACACGAAAAAGCCGCTACCGCTAATATTCCTTTTTATGTGGAGTAGTAGTTATTCCAAAATATAACTAGCATTTTTTCGGTTCGATACAGATATAGGTCTAAACTCTAAGCCATAGACATCATCTGGTGGTTCTACAAACAGGCGAATAACCGATTACGAATGGTTGTTCCGATATCCTAATCCTTCGGTGGCACTGTTGAGAAGGTGACAGAAACTTGATTCCATCATAAATTCAATGCTCTTTTCAATTAAGTAAGGCAAGACCTTGGCTAATTAATTGATTTATATTCACACAAAATCCGTGTGGAACTTGTCCGACTATCGTGTGTGTTGCACAACTAATTTCAATCTGCATTCAAAACCTGATTCCTGGCCGCGCGACGAAGTCGCGCTGTTTTCCCCAGCAGCCTATGACCGAGTAGAGGGGGTCGTTGCCTTCCCCCTCCCTCACAGATCCGGACGTGCAGGATTCCCGCATCCGGTTCCTCGAATTATGGATTCACGGCTTTGTGGTAAATTACCGGCTTACTCAGC
>SLJN01000339.1 GCA_007135115.1 Balneolales bacterium | reverse complement strand
TCAGCGAACGCTGGTCGACAGCGGGTATATGGCCGGAGATTTTACGCCGCCCACGGCGGGCCGGCTCGGCCACACCCTCGAAGCCGCGGGCATCGCCCCCGAAAGTATCCACTATATTCTGCTTACTCACGCACATCCGGACCACATGGGCGGGCTTCTGAACCCTGCGAACGGAGCCCCGGTCTTCCCCAATGCAGAGGTTGTCATCTCGGAGCGGGAGCACAAGTTCTGGACGGGTGACGACGTCGTATCCGCACAGGAGCCACCCTTCATTACTGAAGCCGCTGAAATCTCCGTAGCGATGGTCCACGAAGCCCTGAAAAGTTTGGACGACCGCATCCGCATCGTGCAAGGTGAAGAAGAGGTAACTGACGGGATCCGGAGCATCCCCTCACCCGGACACCTGCCGGGGCACGTCTGCTTTGCTCTCGAATCCGGAGGCCAGCAGCTACTCCTGACCGGAGACGCGATCGTATTTCCCCATACCTCCTTCGAATATCCTGGATGGCATTTCTTCGGTGACCTCGACCCTGATGAAGCCGCCCGGAGCCGGGAACGCCTGCTCGACCGCGCCACGGCGGACGAGATGTTTATCCTCGGTTTTCACTTTCCGTTTCCGGGGCTCGGCTATGCCATTAAGAATGATAAAGCGTACAGATGGCAACCGGCTGTAATGGTATCATGATTTTGAAAAATCCAGGGATACGGCGAGACTCCCCTTGTAATGGAACCGGCACAAAAACTTATCGAAACTCAATACAAATCTAACCACCTGCTGGAAGCTATACAAAGCGCACTCCGAAAGGCAGGTAAAGATCCCGGCAACCTTCAACCAGCGGACCTTACACCCGTCGATGCATTTCATATACGTGGCCGCCAGGCAACGATCGAGCTCGCTGATCTTGCATCATTGAAACCCGGAACACAGCTGCTTGACGTCGGATGCAGGCTTGGCGGTTCGGCGCGTTATCTGGCGTCTGAGTATCAATGTGATGTTACAGGAGTCGATCTTATCAGCGAATACGTTGATACCGCCAAAGTCCTTACCAGGCAGGTCGGTCTTGATCATTTGGCGAAGTTTCAACAGGTAAATGCACTCAGCCTCCCATTTGAAGACGAATTTTTTGATGTAGTCTGGACTGAACATGCTCAAATGAATATTGCTGATAAGCATGGTTTTTACGGAGAAATTGCCCGTGTTCTCAAGCCTCAGGGCCGCCTGCTGTTTCACGACATTTTTCAGGGCAACGGTGGTCCAATTTATTTTCCGGTGCCATGGGCAGATGATGAGACGGTCAACTTCCTTATCACACCCGAATCTGCAAAGGATGTTCTTGAATCATCGAAATTCTCGATACTGCATTGGGCGTATAAAAGCCGGGCTTCACTTGATTGGTTTGAAGCTATGCTGGAAAAGCTCAAGAGTTCAGGTCCACCCCTGCTTGGAACGCATCTTTTGATTGGCGGTGCTGAATCTGCTGAAGTCAAACTATATAATCAGATTCGTAACATTCGTGAAAACCGGATGGTGATTATTCAGGGGTTGGCAGAGAAGCGTTGAAAAATGAACTAACGCTTTTGATTATGAATATTTTCCAGGAAAGATAGGTCCTCGCGATCTTTATCCCGGCCAGATGTTTTTTTGTTGATTAACAAGTGATCTAAACTCAAAAAATATACCGGTACTTCCACGTCACCAGTGGACAAATTCTCGGTATTCTTCTCCTTCCATGCATCTTCAAATTGAACCCCGTCAATAGTGTTCATCAGGTCAATTCGATTGGGAGGTATGCCAAATTGAATAATATAATCGGGCTGGGCTAACTCATTCTTATCCTTAATACCGGGCATGTCTTTATTCCAGAAGTCGTTTAGTGCATTAAACAGAGAATTTATGTTTTCACCCGTTTTTCCATAAAAAAAATTAACATCACCAGTTAATCTCGGATAACCATAATAAATCACAGCTTCTCCGCCAACGATAACATACTGTACCTTATGATCACTTAGTAAGCGAACAAACTCCAGAATATCCGATGAAAAATAGTCTGCCAACATGTAGATCAGCAGCTTCGGTTATCTGTATTTTGACGATGCCATAAACGAACATCCGTTGTATTTGTACCATACACGCGCTTCTTTAAAGTGCGTGCTATTTCCTGCCGCTCTTCGTGCGTCATCTCCAAAGCCTGCTTTATATCCCACTGCCGGGCTTCTTCCTGAGTTTTAGCGATATTTACAATACGTTTAATCATATATAAAAGCTTAACGAAGGTAATTTAGCAACATTATTAACACGAAAATATCCAAAACCCAACACCTATTCCACGTCACATATTTCAAAACATACTTTTGGAGCAGTTTCATCGGTTCTTGAAAGTATTAGAAGAAGTCTACATTAATCAAAGCAGGATTCATATCTTTGTAACAGTCTAAAGGATGAGTTTTATTGATACAATACCTGTGTAATCCAAACACATATTGTTTCACGACATTTTCAAGAGAGGCAAACAGGTTTATTCAGCAATAACAAAAGTGGATAATATTCCGGTGATATAATTCCGGTGTTTTTTTGGCTATTCCATTATGGATGACTCTCCTCATGTATGATTTTCATAGATTTTTCTAACCCCTTTTCATCAACACAAAAACCAACATGATGAAAGCCAATGCTATTAAATCAACCTTGTGTCGCCGCCAGTTTATCCAAAACGGTGTTGGAAACTGAAACACATGATGAGTATTTCCAATTCTGCCGGATAGGCGGTGTTTTCCTGAGGGGTTTGAAGCAAATCAGATAACATCAAATGGAATTAACTACGAATATGGAAAATGTCATATCAAATGACGGAACGTCAATTGCGTTTCAACGTACCGGTATCGGCCCGCCACTTGTACTCATCCACGGCGGAGGCGCCAGCAATCACAAACGTTGGGATATCGGCGGGGTGCGTGCAGCACTTGGCGAACATAGCACAGTCTATGCTGTTGATCGCCGGGGCCGCGGTCAAAGTGGTGATCACAGCGAATATGATATTGAACGGGAGTATGAAGATGCGGTTGCGGTAGCTGAATCCATCGGTGAGCCGGTGACGCTGCTCGGCCATTCCCTCGGAGCCAACATTTCGCTGGAAGCTTCGCTGCGAACCGACAACATCAAAAGTCTGATATTGTATGAGCCGGGCTACCCCATCGGTGGCCATAAACTTGCACCTGAGCAAATGGTCGCCCATATACAAGATAAGATTGACCAAGGCGAGACAGAGGAGGCACTCATACTATTTATGCGTGAAGTCGCATCTCTGTCAGAGGAAGAAATAGACATATTTCGTAAAGATCAGAGCTGGGAAAGTCGCTTAGAAGCTGCTCACACCCTGGCCCGCGAAGAGAGAGCAGTCACTGGATACCAGTTTGATGCAGACCGCTTTGCAAACTTAGAGACGCCAACCCTGCTACTGACAGGAAGTGAATCACCTTCAATCTTCAAAAAATCAACTGAGGCGGTTTACAATGCTCTTCCCAATTGCCGAATAGTTACACTCGAAGGCCAGGGGCATATAGCCATGAACACTGCCCCGGAGCTATTTCTCGAAGAAGTTATGGCCTTTCTCAAAGAATAGTAGTGAGAAACATATCCAGTATTGTTGACTGGTAGCCTCACATCCGGATACTTTGACAGATTTTTTTGACCGCGGATTTTATGTGGTGATGATTCAACAGCATAACCAAGGTACTTCCTGGCTTAATATTAATGTAATTAAAATTGAAGATTCAAAATTAAAGACACTTTCTATCCCCTGACTTAATAGTTGAAGGCAATTCATTTTTATTCTTCAATCTTTAATCTACAATTTTCTATTGGAATCAATTACCTGTCACCTCAACAATAGTGCACCGGTACGGGGGATTAAGAGCTTCCATTCACAGAGGTTTTTAGCACGGAAATAACACGGGTTTTATATGGTGATTATTCAACAGCACACCCAAAGTTCTGCCTTACTAAGGCACAATCAATAAGTAATGCGTGGATTCGCACATGTTAAATATCTATTTGGTGAGTCATGATAAGGTTAATCTGCTTTTTTGGCTTAATTAAGCAGCCCCCTCCTTTTTTTATCTGTTTAATGCGAGTTCGAAAGGAATCATATTCCAAATTAGACTTTGATCTTTTCGTGTAGACTAAGTTTTCAACTATGAGATTCAACTACGAGCTCACAGATAAATACATCGGCAAAACTTCTTAATAGAACTGTTGCCAGATAAATAAAAACCAACGTCCGGAGAAGTATTAACATGGTAACTCAGACAAGCGAATCCATGACCGTAGAAGATTGTGATCTCTGCATCGTCGGTGCAGGGATTTGCGGACTAAATTTCCTGTTCTCCGCCAGTCAGTACATGTCGAAAGAAGATAAGGTTATTCTGGTCGACCGAAATTTAACCCCCGGGGGGATGTGGAACGAGACCTATCCTTTTGTTCGCCTTCATCAACCCCATCAGATGTTTACAGTTGGCAATTTTTCCTGGTCGTTGGGTAAGGATAGATCTTACCTGGCGACGAAGGATGAGGTCCTCAATCATTTTGCTGAATGCATCGATCGTCTGCGGACCAAAGTGACACTTATTGAACACTACGGCTATGCGTACGAGGGACATAAAGAGGTCCCCGTCGACGATGGATATCGAGCAGTGGCCCGATTACGCGCCACGTCATCAGCTGACCATACACTGCTGATTCGCACCCCAAAGCTCGTAAAGGCCTTCGGTATGCAAGTATCCGGGCCGAAGCCTCTCTCCTTATCCAGTAAGAACATCTTGTCGATTTCCCCTCTGGAGTTGGATCTGCTGGAACAGGCTCCTGAGGATACTCCGGTCTACGTAGTAGGCGGGGGCAAGACCGGGATGGATACCGCTCATACCGTCCTCACCCGCTACCCTGCCCGTGAAGTTAACCTGATTATCGGGAAGGGCACAATCTTCTGGAATCGTGAAAACGCATTTCCTACCGGCCTGAAGCGATGGGTGGGAGGAACGATGTCAATGCCTTCTTTCCTGGAACTATCTCTCCGGTTCGACGGAACAAACGAGGTGGAGCTGAACAATTACATGAAACGAGAATACACGCTGAGCCTGACAGACCGTTGTGAGAATTTCGTTTCGGGCATCCTGTCGGAAAAGGAAAACACTTTCATCAAAGAAAAGGTAAACGACGTCGTCGAAGATTATCTTGTTGACATCGTTGATGTGGACGACCGGCCTGTGCTGAAGCTTTGGAACGGAGAAGACAGAGAAGTAGAGCCGGGAAGCTACGTCATAGGATGCACGGGATTCTTGCTTCGAGATAATCACCCTTATGAACCCTATATATCCGAAAACGGGACAACGGTCTCCATCCAGTCCACCTCGGCAGTATATCTCTTCCAGAGCTTTTCCGGGTACTGGTTGGGACAGTTACTTCTTACGGGGAACCTTAATCGCGTTCCACTCTATGCGCTCGACAACCAAAGTCTTTTCGCCAGGAATAAGAAGGCTTTCACGTTTGCGTGGATGACCCAACTGCTGTATAACACGTTACTTATCATGGACGCAGTTCCCACAAAGGCATTCAAGGACTGCGGGCTGAACTTCGATAACTGGTATCCGCTATATCGCCAGTTTCCTTTCCTGTTGAACGTGAAGATGAAAAAGCGATCCTACCTTAATCATTTTCGGAGATCGCTCGACCGCGTTTGCGAGCGTGAACAGATCCGTGGCGGTCCCTTGACGGGCATCCGGAATTCTACGACAGCCTCAAATAACACTCACGGCAAAGAATTAGAATTTTCACAATATGAGTAGACTTGTGACTCTGCAGCATCCTATTTACTGTCTGTAAGAATACGCCAATATCGGCGTTCCACTTGTCCCCAAATTGCTCCAGTACGCAGTTTTACACCGCGGCTTTAGTTTTTTAACCGCGGATTTTATACGGATCGGGACGGATTTCAGAAAATCACAATATCCAAATGGCAATAACCAAATAAGTTCCAAGGATCATTACACAATGAACTAAACCTCACCTCACCTTGAACCCTCGGATTTCAGCTCAATAAAATCCGCTCTCATCCGCGTAAATCCGCGGTTTATTCTTCCTCCGCGCGAAAAACCTACCGCTTACAAAACACTTCGATCATATTACCATCCGGATCGGAAATAAAAATAAAGCGCTCATCTTTCCGGTTCGCGGGTCCGCTGAGAATGGTAACTTCATTTTCTTTGAAGTATTCCGCCAGCTCATCAACCGCCTCCGCATCACGGACGACAAACCCAAAGTGATCCACCCGATAATCTTTTGAGGTGGTATCGTAGGCCGTTTCAGCCTCTACCAGCACGAGTGTGTCCGAGCCGATGCGATAAACCACCATACTCTTTCCCATCTTTTTTTCCTGCTCAAAGCCCAGCAATCCGCCGTAAAATTCTTCGGCCCGTTCAATGTTATTAACCCGCAGTGTGATGTGATTGATACCGGTTGCTTTTAATTTGTTCATGAAGACAATAGTTTTACTTCAGTTTTCAGAGTTTGATTATTTGATTCAGGTAAATTTCAACTACAGGTCGAAATCGACATCATAATGTAGATACCACACTATTTAGCATGGAAGTATACCAATATAAAATCTTTCAACGAATTCAGGTTCTTCATTAACCAATTTTTTAAATCTTCTTGTCCTTGAATGCTTTATACATAGTCCCCACCCCCATCGGCAACCTTGCCGATATGACGTACCGCGCCGTTGAATGCCTTAAACAAGTAGATCTGATTGCTTGTGAGGACACCCGTACCTCCAAAAAGCTGCTTTCCCATTATCAAATCGATCGGCCGCTGATATCATTTCATCAACACAATGAACATAAGCAAACGACCCGGTTGATCATGGAGCTGATGAGCGGGAAGTCTATGGCATTGATCAGCGATGCCGGAACCCCGGGAATCAGTGACCCCGGTTTCATGCTGATCCGCAGAGCGTATCAGGAAGGAATTCAAGTAACGACACTGCCCGGTGCAAATGCCGCCACTACCGCCTTAGTCGCCTCCGGTTTGCCATGCGACCGTTACGTTTTTGAAGGATTTTTACCACACAAAAAAGGACGAAAAACGCGACTTGACCGTTTGATTGACGAAGATAAAACCGTTGTACTGTATGAAAGTCCGCATCGTATCATGAGGCTGATTAAAGAATTACTGGAAAGGTGCGAACAAAATCGCATGGTGGCCGTCGTAAGAGAACTAACCAAAACGTATGAAGAAGTCATCCGGGGTTCGTTAAAACAGGTAGATGAAGTTCTTCAGGAACGCAGCAGCATTAAAGGCGAAATCTGTGTTGTTCTGGCCGGAAAAGATTACAGCGAATGAAGGATATATTTTTTCGACTCTATAACAACAAGTGGGCGGTCAGCATAGCTTCGGGCATATTGCTTGGTCTCAGCTTCCCCCCTTTCCCTTTTCCGTTTCTGATGATCCCCGCCCTGCTCGGTTTATTCCGCTTGATGGACCTTACCGAATCCGGTAAAGAGCTTGCTTATGTTTCCTATTTGGGTTTCCTGATTTGGAACATCATCGGAACCTACTGGCTCACTTTTGCGACCATTGCAGGGGGTGTTGCCGCCATTCTTGCCAATTCGGCGCTGATGACCATCCCCCTCGCCCTGATGCGATATATCCACAAGTCGACCCAATCGCATTTGTGGTCTACCCTATTCGTGGCAGCAGCCTGGGTAGCCTATGAATTTTTACATCACCGGTGGGATCTTTCCTGGCCCTGGCTTACCCTCGGCAACAGCTTTTCCAATGCGGTGATGATCATTCAGTATATCAGCATTACCGGGGTTTTGGGCATCAGCTTCTGGCTGGTTGCCTCCTCTTACCTGATCCACCGGCTCATTCAAGCTCCTGCACGCCCTTTAACCATAGCAGCACCTGCCGTTTTATTCGGTCTGCCGATCCTTTCCGTTGTGATGTATTTTTCTTATGAAATCGAGGCCGACCGGAAGGTTGAAACGGCTATTTTGCAACCGAACTACGATTCTTACCAGCAAATGGCCGGCTATCCTGATGCAATCACCCCGCTTTCCGAGCTCCTTGAAAAAACCGATACGCTGATTACCGATAATACCGAGGTAATCTTCTGGCCCGAAAATGCGCTTCAGGAAAGTTTGCGGGAGGATATGCAAGGGGAACTGGATATGAAAATTGAAGAATATGTGGAATCCTGGCAGGTACCCCTGATCACCGGAACCGCGTATATTGTTCTGTATGATGAAGACGAAGCTCCCCTGGTAACCCGTGGTGAGTTTCTCGGGCGCCGGTACAACATTTTTAATGCCGCCGTGGCATTTTATCCTGGAGGCCGGCAAAATGAACACTATGAAAAAGCAGAGCTGGTACCGTTTGTAGAACGATTCCCTTTTATTGAAACTCTTGTGCGACTGGATGTATTCACCAATTTCGACTGGGGAAGCGTTGCCGGATACGGTCGCGGTTACGAACCAACTTTATTTGATATCAACGGCACCGAAGTCCCCGCTTTGATTTGTTACGATTCTGTCTACCCCGAGTGGGTGTCCCAATTCGTTCGCAACGGCGCCGGGATGATTACCGTCATTACCAACGACGGCTGGTGGGGTGAGACAAGCGGACACATCCAGCATTATGATTATGCCCGGCTGCGAGCTATTGAAAACCGGAGAACCACTTTGCGCAGCGCCAATAACGGTATTTCCGGGGTCATCCTGCCCAACGGAGACGTGGAAATCCGCACCGAATACTGGACCCGCGATGGCTTCACCTATGAGGTTCCCATTATTGAAGACCAAACCATTTACACCCGATTTGGTGACTGGCTCGGCCGCCTGAGCCTGGTTCTTTCTTTTGGGGTGATCGGCCTTATCCTCTGGCGAAGGTTTTTCTGATGTTGACTGTAAATTTCGTGACTGTAAAAAAACAGGTAGTGTCGTAAGAAAACGCCAAGATCAAGGCGCGCGAAGCTCCAAAAAAGCGCAGTGTACATAGCGTACATGAGCATTTTTGGGACGAGCGGAACGCAGATATTGGCGTTTACTTACTGACACTAATCCGTATTGACCGCCATTAATTGGAATGTTACCCTTTCCGGTCGTAGTTTATGCAGGTATATATTTCGAGTAAAACCTAAAACTTAAAACAAATTGTTATGAGTAAAGATTATTCCGAAGAAGTAGAAGTTGCACGTTCCTATTACAACAGTGAAGATGCCCACAATTTCTACTACATGATTTGGGGTGGTGAAGATTTGCATATCGGCGTTTACGAGAACGAGGATGAAGATATCTACCAGGCCAGTCGCCGGTCGGTGGATCGCATCGCTTCTCATGCTCAAAACTTGAATAAAGACAGCAAAGTAATTGATCTCGGTGGCGGATTCTCAGGGTCGGCTCGCTATCTGGCCAAAAAGTACGGCTGCCATGTGACCGTGGTTAACCTGAGTGAAACCGAGAATGAGCGTGGCCGCAAAATGAACAAAGAACAAGGCCTCGACCACCTCATCGATGTCATCGACGGCAGCTACGACAGTGTCCCGTTTGACGACAACCATTTTGACGTGGTGTGGTCCGAAGATGCCTTCCTCCATAGCGATCAAAAAGATAAGGTGATCAAAGAAGCAGCCCGGATTCTGAAACCCGGCGGCGATCTCATTTTCACCGACCCTATGCAGACCGATAATTGTGATGAGTCGGTACTTCAGCCTATTTACGCTCGTCTGAACCTGAGTGAAATGGGCTCACCGGCCAAATACCGTCAGTTAGCCAAAGACGCCGGACTGAAAGAGGTTACTTTTGATGATCTCGGTGTTCACCTGCCACGCCACTACCAGCGAGTGCTGGATGAGACCGAGAGAAAAGAAGAAGAGTTGAAAAAGCACATTTCCACCGAATACATCGAAAACATGAAAAAAGGCCTGCGCCACTGGGTCAAAGGTGGAAATGAAGGTAACCTGACGTGGGGTATTTTTCACTTCAGGAAGTAATGCTATCTGAGCATTAATTGTTTGTAATCAATTCTTATTGGACCTTCCAGGTTTTCGGACCTGGAAGGTTTTTTTATTACTGGCCTACCCTCATTAAAAAAAAAAAAAAAAAAGCCC
>SLJN01000083.1 GCA_007135115.1 Balneolales bacterium | reverse complement strand
TAAGTCCGGTTCCGAGTTTTTGGGTAGATGTATTTTCAGCATCCGGTATGAAAAGGTTCGGGAAAATGCTTTTGATCCAACGGTTGGCGCGGCGAAGATTTGGAATCTCCGGGTTGGCATTGACAGCTTGTAGATGCGCAATTTGAAAAGCAGTATAAAAGTCCCGCTGATAACTGATGGTTGCAGCACCTTCATCGACAAGATAATTGGAGCAAATACGGCTGCGGTTGCCGGAGAGCAGAGCAATAAACCGGATAAGCGTATAGACAAGCCAAACCCGGTTTCGTTTGGAAACCACAAATAAGTCAATATCCCGCTCATTCAAAACCGAGCCGTGTACCGATCCACCGGAAAAGAATATCCCTTTTATCCACGGAAGCTGTGAAAGAAAAGACAGTATTCGGCGGTGGCGGTTTAAGAAGGTTTGATTAGGTAACACCCCGTGTTGTAAATGTGTTTCCGGTGGGTGTGCTCCTTTCAGCCAGACGTGATTTCCATCGGTTAAGATCAGATTCGGGTAAGCTCGGCATACCTGCTTGAGCTGATCACGGAATTCATCGTAACTGCACGAGGTTTGATGGAGCAGTTCAAACAACCGGTCAATTTCTATCGGAGCCTTGAAAACGGCTGAATAAACAATGGTTTTTAAAATCGCGTGCTTCAGGGGATGTTCTAAGCTCCTTGTCACCGGAAAAGAAGGGGTAAACCGCTGATTGATGGAAGTGAGCACATTTGACAGTTCCTTTCGGAAATCATCCCGGCTGGCTCGTTGAGAGTAACTGATGCGAGTGCCGCTGCGAATTGAGTCTAAAAATCTGCAAAAGGCATCCGCCATTGCTTCGCAGTCTGAGCCCTGCGTTTCAAAAACTTCACCATTGCCCAACTCTTTCAATGCAGGATCATCAGAGATGAGCACCGGCTTATTTTTTTCAATCGCTTCTCGAACAGGCAGTCCGAATCCCTCAATATGAGACAGGTTTACCAAGCCGCTGCTGCGATCCATGAGCTCCGATAGCGAAGATGCATCTACATAGCCGAGGTACTCTACTTCAGTGTACTGATCTACGAGTTTCAGAAATTTTTTGCGATAGGATGAAGGCGCATGAATTTTCCCGGCTATCCGCAGTTTAAAATCTTTAGAACCAGACTTGATAAAAGCCTGGATCATGCCGAAGATATTTTTTTTAGGCTCGATATTGCCTGCGTAAAGCACATACGGAGATTGGCAATCGGTAGGATAATACTGCCCGCCAAAACGGCTTCCTGGATGTATGACGGTAACCGGTTGCTGAATTTCGGGTAAATATTGAAGTATCGCTCGCTTCGAAGCTTCGCTTACGGTAAGGATGTGGCTGGCGTTTTGAAAGGTATTGCGGATCATGCGCTGGTAAAACATCCACATCTTTCGGGAGTAAAAATGGCGATGGGAAAAAA
The DNA here is from genome assembly GCA_007135115.1 of Balneolales bacterium. GTDB lineage: Bacteria > Bacteroidota > Rhodothermia > Balneolales > Natronogracilivirgulaceae > SLJN01. The sequence continues at coordinate 1,104 of SLJN01000083.1, read as the reverse complement.
ATGAGAGATCGTGAATCGTCACCACCGATGGTATGCTCCAGCACAACGGCATAAAGTAGTTAGGGAAGAAGGATACATCGGCCTGGTAATTCGGCCTGTTGGCGTGTAAATCAAACTGGATGAGTTTGTGTCGCGACCGATTTGTTCCGTAGCCAATGAGATCAAGTGAGCTGACTTCATCAAGATGCTCAAGCGATCTGATCAGCTCGTTGGTATAGACTCCGGTACCTGAGTAAAGTCCGGAACAGGTGGATGCATCAACACAAACGCGCATATAGCAGATTAATAGTGAGGAGGCCGTCTACAGCCTGTAGTTGACCGAAATAAAACTGCCCATCGAGTACAACCGGACATTGGCCCAGCCTACTTCCTGCATGGGAATTCTTATAAAAGGCTCTGCCCTAAGGCTCCATTGCGGATGGATATCGTACTCATATCCAACGGATAACCCGACATTGCTCAACCAATGGCTGGTACCAGTTTGATCCTCCCATTGTTCAATGAGATCTTCGTTATATTGATCCTGGTCGCTATAGTTGAAGTTGTATGCTTCGTTGAGCATGATATAAGAAGAGACCCCTGCAGTGGCAAAGAACCGGGAGCGATCATAAGTCAGCACGTCGTATTTTAAAGTGATAGGTATATCAAGAAGGATACACTCGCCGGTAATTTCCTCCGGAGTGACGCCACCATTTAAATAGCCGGGCGGGGAATACTGCTGGGTTCGATCTGAATATCGAACCGTCGAATGAAAGACGCCGGTTGATAAAGCGAGTCTGGAGGTCAGTTGATATTCAGCCGTAAAGCCAAGCTTAAACCCCGGGGTTTGCAGGTTTGAAACCGACCCAACCGTACTCAAATCAGGAGCACCAATAAAACCAAGTGATAGCCGGGAGCTTTCAGATTTTAGCTTTTCTGATTCAACTTCATCTGAAGCCCGGACAGAAGGTTCCGGCATGTGTTCATCCCGGTCAGGACGCGAGGCAGTCTCAATGGTTTCAGGTATGAATGGTGGCGGGGTAGCAGATGAAATCGAAGCTACCGGAGGTGACGCTGAGGAAATCGATAATTCAGGCACTGTTTCTTCACCGTCAATATACTCCT
>SLJN01000073.1 GCA_007135115.1 Balneolales bacterium | reverse complement strand
TTCCGCTGAATTCGGCGTTGTTGCGAATATCGCCGTCGGCAAACCCGTCGTAGCTTTGGTTTACGTACTCGATCTTGGTCATGATGTTGTTGGCCAGGAACCATCCGCCGCCGATGTTGAGGCGATTGATGTCGATGTCATTGCCGTTGGCCATTTCGCCGCTGACGGTGTTGTACCGGGTACCGATGTAGAAGCGATCATCCTGTCCGAATCGGTACAGCAGCTCGCCGCCTAACTGAGTGAAGCTTCGGGTATCGTCTTCCGTGGTATTCTTGCCGGAAGCATTCTCAATCACCCCGAAGAACTCCAATCCGCGAAATCTTACAAAAGGATTGATCTGGAAAGCAGTAACTTCACCGGCAATCGGTCCGCCCGGAGCAAAGCCTGACACAGAGAAATCCGGATTGAATCGACCTTCGGTATCTCCCCCACCGGCATCGAGGACGCCATAGTATCGGCCGCTTGCAGCGCGGTCACCGCCGTAGAGATAAACGGCTTCGGTTTGAGATACGGTCAGTGCTGAACCTGTCAGGCGGAAACGGAGATCTTCGTTAATCTGGCTGTCAAAGCCCAGCTTACCGAAGAACGTCGGCTTATCCTGGAGATCTTCATCTTCCTGCTTGAGGATATTCTGATTCATACGGCTGTTGGTCATACCTACCATTCCAAGGAACGGACCACTCATGTAATAAACTTCACCACCGATTTCATTGGTATAAGCATCCATAATGTAGTTGCCTACAAACGGATTGTGCATGGTGTGGGCGTTGTCGGAGCGGCGGAAGTGGGCATCACCGTAGTTAAAGTCCATGTGCCCGATACGCACACGTACATTGTCCATCAGGTCTTCCATGAATCCTTCGGTTACGAAGTCAAGCCGGTCAAACTGGATATAACCGCCTTTAATATGGAAAGATGCTCCCTGACCGGGTGAGGCTACCCAGCTGCGAAGGTGCATACGAACACCATTGGCAAGCTGTGCATCAAAATCAATATTTGAAGTCGGGAGGTTAAAATTGGTTCCCAGTTCATTCAGATCATCGTTTCCGCTTTGGCTCAGGGCCTGAAACTGCATGGTATTTTGAAGGCCGATATGTACATTGAAGCCATCAAACTCAACATCCGTTTCTTTTGAGGGCTCAAACATGTTAATGCCCGTTTTATCCATGGGCCGGTAGTATTGTATGCCGCCGGTAATCTGAGCCTGGGCACTCTCCGTAACAAACAAAAATACGATTGCTAAAGTCGTGAATTTAATTAATAGTGTTTTCATAGCATTGAGGTTTTAATGGTTGAAAACCGTGTTGAAGATTTACAATGGTTAAAGCTGCGACTGCCGATCAAACCATTGTGTTGTTTTAAATTCTGTGCCAAAGATGCAGCAATTCTGTATTACTACATGAGAGGTAATACCTGAAAGCGAATATGAGAAAAACCCCACTACGCTGTCAGGTTTTCCTGACATACAGACGTCGTACTCCCATATAATACTCTTTGGTATTATTTACCGTTCCCTTTATTCTGAGATCGTTTTCTTTTTTTACGATTGGCAGGAGGATATTTAAGGTAAGGGTAAAATTGGTTTGTTATAAATCACCGGTATTCTTGTACTGCAGTATTTCGACTCATAAAGCCTCCGGGATTATTACAATGAATTGCCTCTGATATAACATCTATCTAAGCCCGAACTTACCGTTCATTTGATTGAAATCTACAAAAAAAGGCGCACCCGGTTCAGGAGCACGCCTTTCAAATAAGATTATTGATGTTGTGTGAGGTCTAAGTACTAAAAGGAAACACCTACTTCGAGTATGAGGCCCTGGAAGGTAGGATCCTGGCCTACATCTACACTGGTAACCACACCGGTTGTTTCTTCCTGAAAGCCGGATGCCGCTTGATATACATACTCAGCTTTCATCAGGATGTTATTGGTGATGGGGATACCAAAACCTGCCTGGATTCGACTCACCATTCCATCATTATCATCGGTTATGAATTTGGTGTAATCCACGGCGCTGTATCGGCCTGCCAGGTAGAAATTTTCACCCAGATATTGCTGAACTTCAGCAGCATAGTAGTTCCACTCTTCGTCACCACCTGCTTGCCCGAAGTGGTCAGGGTCTGGTCCGGTTCCATTTCCTTGTCCAAAAAAGCCGGAAATCTTATTGCCTTCGAAAAGTGTAAATATGGTGTTTACCTCCCATGCCGTCAGTTCCTGGCCGTTACCCGGGCGAACCTGTCCGGGACCTTCACCGGCTCCGCCGCCATCATTATTCAAGTTCCAGGTTGCTCCGTAAGAAGAACCGTGCCGCTCACGCCGGAAAAGGTTGGTTCCCCGATTTACATTATCACCATGATCCACCGTGTAGAAAGAACCGGAAAGATAAACGTTATCAATAGCATCTAACCATAGCTTTGATCGGAAAGAGTAGGAACGGTCATCCTGAAAATCCTGCTCAGGTGCTCCGATTCCACCACCTACCATGGCACCAAATCCACTGCGTTCCAAAATAATTTCCATACCGGGCTCGGCACCAAGGGGCGATACTACAGGAT
>SLJN01000082.1 GCA_007135115.1 Balneolales bacterium | reverse complement strand
GTAAAACCTGGAAAGCAAAAAAGGATCCCAGGCTGCCCTCGGCATCGGGAGGCAAGGCAAGTGCGCCAAACACGAATTCGGCACCGTGCGTGGTAAAGTCGATGATCAGGGTGAAAAATGTCGCGAGATTATCAAACAGAAGTTTCGGCAGCCCGATCGTAGCCCAGAAGAGCCAGGAAGGTAGGTTGGTGGCTTCCGACAGGTAATTCACCATATCGGTGCCCAGCAAAATAAAGACTCCAAGGCCGAATTGGAGCAGGAGTCCGCGGATTACAAGATTCCAGTTAACATTTCGTCGGTCGGTGCTGAACAGCCATGCAATCCCGATAAGGGCGGCCATCCCGATTATTCCATGAATGATACTCATAATTATTCCTGCTGTTCTTCTCCATCATCTTTTTGTAAAACATTCAGAGGAGCTACCTTTCGACCTCTGGCTTTATCAACCGGCGGACGGAAGCACCTTCTGGAGCGAGGCTCGTAAGCATCGGTTTCCCCGACAAGGATACGATCATCTTTCTCCACGATTCTTTGCGAAAAGTTGGCGATCAAACCGCTTTCTGCGCAGATAGCGTGAAGTTTCGTCACATACTCTGCTATTGCAAGGAGCTGTGGCATAGGCTCAAAAGGTTTGCCTTCAAAATCCATATCAAGACCTGCCATAATAACCCGTTTGCCGCTGTTAGCCAATTCATTGGCAACATCCACAAGCCGGTTATCGAAAAACTGGGATTCGTCTATGCAAACCACTTCGGCATTACCGGTCATCAACACAATCTGATCGGCGGTTTCAGCCACAATACCCGGTAGGGATTGATCATTGTGCGATACCACGTGTTCTTCAGCGTAGCGTTTGTCAAGGTGTGGCTTAACGATAACCACACGCTGACCGGCAATTTGTGCCCGGCGTGCCCGGCGGATTAACTCCTCGGTTTTTCCGCTGAACATCCCCCCGCAAATTACTTCAATCCACCCCAGATCAGTAGGGAGTACAGTCGGTTCGTGCAACATGAAATGATGTGTACTTGTCTCGTAACAATACTTGGTCTGATTATTTAAAGGTGAGCAATATAATTTGCTCTGTGGACAAAAAGAAATGTTTAGATTTCAGCGATTACCCCTGATAACCTTTATGCATACTATTTGTCATGCTATCCGAAAAAATGAATGCTATTGACCAGGACTTATTAATGGTCTTTAGGAATACACCAGGACCAAGAACCCCCAAAAAATGAAAAATGAGTAGTGCCGGATAAAAAGCTCAAAAAAAATTGAGCACCAAGTTCCAAACAAGCGCTTCCAGTAAGTTAGATAACTGTTTTTACTTTGAATTGCTGACCAATTGGCTATATTTGTAGGTTAATTAGTGTCTGCAAGAAAACACCAATATCTGTGTTCCGCTAGTCCCAAAATGCTTGAGTACGCTCAGTACACTGCGCTTTTTGGAAGCTTCGCGCGCCTTGATCTTGGCGTTTTCTTACGACACTTACTGTATTCTTACAGGCACTAATTATGATTTCGGTGCAAAGGCGTAGTCATAAATGAGCTTTCGAACATTGAACCAGTTCATTGTGCCGAACCGGATAACTTGAAAGCATCCGGAAAGGATTAATTCACCCAAAAATTTGTTGATGTATGAGCTTTAGATCTCGTTGGCAAGGTTTACAGATTGATGCAGAAGGAGAGGGAATCTCTGTAGATTTGAGCAAAGACGTTAATCTGGTAGGAACTCTGCTTGGTCAATCCATAAAGACGATGGCCGGAGAAGATCAATTTGAGAAAGTTGAAACAAGCAGAAAGTTATGCAAACAAGCCTACCTGGAAGACGATGAGTCTCTGCGCAGGGAAGTGATCAACATGATTAAAAATCTGGATGAAAATGGCATCGATTGGTTGCTGCGCTCTTTTACTTCCTTTTTTCATCTGGTCAATAAAGCCGAGCAGATTGAAATCATCCGGATTAACCGCCAGCGGGAGCGTCAATCGCACAGTGAGCAGCCCCGAACGGAATCCATCATGGATGCGGTAAGCGAATATCACCGGCAGGGTATTAAACTTGAAGATGCTGTCGGATTGCTCGAACGCCTTGATATTCAGCCTACTCTTACGGCGCATCCCACAGAGGCGCGCCGCCGAAGTATTTTGCATCTGCAGGAAAACATCGCCGACCTGCTATCAAATCTCGCATATACCGATCTAACACCCGATGAACGTGATACGCTGATGACTTCGCTGTATCACAAAATCAGTATCATGCTCACCACCGATGATGTGCGGCCCTCCCGGCTCACCGTTGAGGATGAGGTACGCAACAGCCTTTATTTTTTACGGTCATCCATCTGGAAAACCATCCCACGATTATATCGCGATTTCCGCAATGCTTTTGACATTTATTATGGTGAGATCCCTGAATTTCCCGGTATCCTGAAATACCGCACCTGGATTGGTGGTGATCGCGACGGAAACCCTTATGTAACAGCCGACGTTACTCGTTTGGCTCAGAAATATCATCGCCGAACGGCATTTGAACTGTATGAAGCGGAATTGGATGCCTTGTGGAGGGAATTCAGTATTTCAT
>SLJN01000165.1 GCA_007135115.1 Balneolales bacterium | reverse complement strand
TAATGCTAACAAAGTTAACTGCTCCTCTGAAAGACAGCAATTTACAAAGATACGCTATTTCGGAGATGAGAGAAATCTAAAATCTGTTCATGCCTTCCGGTTTACAGCAATTTCTCGTGTATTAAACAACGCTACCGATGAAAAAAATTTTTGTAACAACCTTTCTGCTCCTGTTAATGAGTACAGATGTTTGGGGTGGGGGTTACCAACTGAATCTTTTTGGCATTCGCCAAATTGGTATGGCGCATATCGGGTCACCATTTTCACATGATGCCTCCAATATCGCGTTCAATCCTGGCTCTACGGCATTCATTCCGAATTCAGGTGTTGTTGGGGGATCGAGTTTTACCTTTATCAATACCGGGTATATGGCACCTTCACCATCCACATATACCGCCAATACGGAGCCGAATGTGAATTATCCGTTTAATGCTCACGCTGTCTACCGTCCTGAGCAGGGACTGTTGTCAAACTGGGGAGCCGGCGTTTCGGTCTATACGCCTTACGGAAGTTCGGTTGTTTGGCCGGAAGGGTGGAAGAACCAGTTTTTTCTGCAGGAGATATCGTTGCAATCGGTATATATTCAGCCGAGTATCGGATATCAATATGGTGACTTGATTGGTGTTGGCGGTGGGTTGATCTATGGGATTGGGATGGTCAACTTGCAGCAAAATCTGCCTGTAGCCGATCAGGATGGCAATTACGGGCGTGCAGAACTTGACGGGTCAGCACAAGCGCTCGGGTACAGTCTTGGATTGATGATCCGCCCGGACCCGGCTCTTTCAATCGGGGCAAGCTATCGCTCACAGCTCGATATGGAAGTGGAGGATGGTGATGCATTGTTTTCGGTTGCCTCGTCCCTTGAAAGTAATTTCCCGCCGGATAATACCTTTAGTGCCACGTTACCATTGCCTTGGGTGCTATCCTTCGGTATTTCGGCCGGTGTGACCGACCAGCTAACGGTTGCTGCTCAGGCAGATCTTACCGGATGGAGTGCGTATGAGGAGCTATTCTTAGACTTCGGGGAAAACACCGAGCAGCTACAAGATGCTCCGGGGCCGCGTAACTACGAAGATTCATGGATCTTCAGGCTTGGCGGTGAGTATCAGTATGATGAACGCACGCAGCTTCGAGTCGGGGCCTACTATGATACCACGCCTGTTCAGGATGGTTATATGACACCCGAAACTCCGGATTCTGATCGCATCGCTTTTTCCGCCGGACTCAGCCACAAATTAACCGATCAGTTTGGCGTACATCTCTCACTTTTACATATCCGGTCGCAGCAGCGTGAGCAATCCCAGGAAGATCTTGAGGGCGCGGGAACTACAGGATTAGTGCCTACGGGTACATTTCAGACCGTCGCCTGGATTCCGGGTATTTCCGCTTCTTACTCCTTTTAAAACAACTTCGATCATGAAATCATCAACAACGTTTTCAGCTGTTCTGATAACCGGACTCGCTTTGATTGTATCATCATGCGAACCGGTTTTTGATGTTCCCGAGCCTCAATCAGGTGATGCTGATTTCAGCAGGTATGTAGCCTTAGGCAACTCTCTTACGGCAGGTTTTGCCGACAATGCACTGTACCGGGACGGTCAGCTTGCATCTTTTCCCAATCAACTGGCAACACAAATGCAGGAAGCCGGTGGCGGCTCATTTATTCAGCCATTGGTTGAAGATGGAGTAGGTGCCGGGCAGAACCAAAATCCCCGATTGATATTACAACAAGGACCGGATGGTAGTTTGGCGCCGGGACCTGCTGCAGATGAAGGTCAGGATATTTTTTCTGAAAACATTTTCGGAGAGGGTCCCTTCAACAATCTTGGGGTTCCGGGTGCTAAAACCTTTCATTTATTGATGGATGATTATGCTGATTTAAACCCGTTCTACGGACGATTCGCACAAGATTCGGAAACCACGTTACTGGAACAGGCACTTGAACTTGATCCTACCTTTTTCACACTGTGGATCGGGTCCAACGATATTCTCGGTTGGGCAACTTCCGGAGGTACCGGGGATGCAGATGGAGGAACAGGCGAAAATGATATCACTCTTGAATCCGTGTTTGAAGAAAGCATCGAAACACTAATTGCACAGTTGACGGCCAACGGTGCCAAAGGTGTGGTTATGAATATTCCGGAAGTATCGGTGATTCCGTTCTTTAAAGTGATACCCTGGGATGCACTGGAATTAACCGAAGAACAGGCTCAAATGCTAATTGATGGCTATGATGACCAAATACCCGGTTTTGTTCCGGATCGGGAGGATTATATTCCGGATTTTCAGGAAGGCTCAAATGGATTTATCATTCGGGACCCCGACCGTGAAGTGTTTTTGAATCAGGATGCATTGAAGTTCAGAATGGCCACCGAAAATGATCGGATTTTATTCACGGTACCACAAGATTCTTTGCAACCGCCTCCGGACGGGCCGGGCTGGGGAACCGCAGTTCCGATTCCCGATGAGTACACCCTCCGTGAACCTCAGTTAGAAACCGTAAAAGAAAAGGTTGAAGAATTCAACGCCATTATCGAATCGGTTGCCGCAGATCATGACATCCCCGTTTTTGATATTCCGTCATTGCTGGAAAGAGTCAATTCCGGAATTCAGTTCGATGGCGCTGAGCTAACATCTGAATTTGTTACAGGCGGGCTATATTCGCTTGATGGCGTTCACCTGACCGACCGTGGTAATGCGCAGTTAACCAATGAGCTTATTGAATTCATTAATGCCGAATACGGCGCATCGCTGTCACCGGTTAATGTTGGGGATTACAAGGGTGTCCGATTTCCTTGAGAGTCAAACCGATAGGAGAAATGTTAAAAAAAATTAATTTTTGTATTGACTATCGTTTTAAAAATGCGATATTTGCAATTGAACATCCTTTGTGGTGGATGGTGACAGGGCAATTTGGATAGACCATTACGAACAGACGGCAAGATTTTTCTCCGGGTCGTCTCACAGAAACTCATCAGGATATCCAAATAATGCCCTGTCATAATTTTTCTCTCCGAAAACAAGCCGCGCTGTATTAATTAAAACCTCCTTTTGTGTTCATTCTGCCAGGAGGTTGGTAGTGTTGTTAAATACCTGAGTTCGATTCAAAATAGTGGTGGAACTTACAGGATAAACCTATAGAGGGATAGATGAAGTCCGGCCTTTAGAGGAAAAGCCGTTAAGAAATCGATGCAGCGGAGCGTTAAAAAATAATCCGCACCGGTGAGGAGGGTGATCCGGGTTTGACGAAAGTAGAAGGACCTTCGGATTATTTTAGCGTAGCGGAATAGATTTCCCCGACCATAGGTACGGGGCACAGTAGGCTTTTACTCGACCAGCCGGTGATTTTTTGGTCCTTTTTGATCAATCAAAAAAGACAGATTGGTGTTGTAAGTTATTACACAACAAGTGAATAAAGGATTAGTTCTAATAAAAAAAATAAACTGAGGTTTAATAGAAGTCACATAAATAAACGGGATAAAGTAAGGTGAAATCTTGGGTCTAAAAGTAAGTATCCAGTCGCGCAATACTCCCCGGGTTTCTTATTCTGACCTTACCGGTACAATTTGTGCACAGATGACGATGGAACGATTTATTCAAAAAAAGATTAGCGGTATAGAACTCATAAACAGAAAATCATTTTGAGGAAGGCTTTGCAATAACCTTCCTGAGTTGAGTTTTACACAAATATCTGTGACATAGAATAACCTACTAATCAAAAACAAATATTAACATGGAATTAAAGGGAAAAACGGCAATCGTGACCGGTGCAAGTAGTGGAATTGGTGCTGAATTTTCGAAAGCTCTTGCCGAAAAAGGTGTCACCGTTTATGGATTGGCTCGCAGAAAATCGAAACTGGATGAAGTAAAAAAGGTAGTCGGTGATAATTTTATACCGGTCGAACTTGATGTTACAAAGCGTCAGGATGTGGATGCCTGGGTCGACCACTCTCTTGAAAATCAGTCGGTTGATATTCTGGTCAACAATGCCGGTTTCGGTAAATTCGGCAATATCGATGAACTGCCGGTTGAAGACTGGGAAGGCATGCTGAATACCAATTTATCCGGCATATTTTATCTCACCCGGAGAGTAGTTCCCCTCATGAAATCGAACCCTGAGGTTTGCCATATTGTGAATATCGCCTCTGTAGCCGGGTTAATCGGCAACCCGCAAATAGCCGGGTATAATGCGACCAAATTCGGAGTTCGCGGCATGAGTGAGGCGATGATGAAAGAATTACGCCCGTTCGGAATCAAAGTCAGCTGTTTTTATCCGGGATCTATCTCCACTGAGTTCTTCTCACACAGCGGCGGTTCTACCCATCCCAATATGATGAGCCCTGCCGACGTTGCCCATACGTTAATCCACGTACTTGAAACACCCGATAATTTTCTCATCGATGAAGTTGTCATGCGTCCTCTCAATCCCAAACCTCCGGAGAAGTAAAACCGGACGCTCGCTTTTTGCAGCGGGGCTGATAGGTGTATCACTGCTCTTTGCAGGATGCACCGATCGCCCCTCCGACCTCATTGATGAAGAAACTTACATCAATATCCTCGTGGAAATCCACATCCTGCATGCAGTTGATAATAAATACGAGGATTATCGGAAAACACTCGACATGCAGGAGTCGGTACTGGAGCATTACGACATCTCCATAGAGAAATTTGACCGGTCTCACCAATATTACTCCCTGGATACCGATGCCCAAAGAGAGCGCATTTCCAAGGCTCGAGATTTGTTAAATGAAGAACTCGCCGAACTGAATCGCAAGTTGGTTGACATGGAGAGAGAAAAGCGGGAAGAGGAGAACGAGGAAGACGAAGAGCCGGAAGAAGAGTGATTGGTGATTATAAATTGAAGATGACACAAACATCTGCGATCTGCAATCACTAATCATCAATCTGCTATCTCTTTGCACTATTGAGATGCTTGCTATAAGCGCCCAAAGTTGCTCAACGTAAAATATTTCGCCTAATCCAAAAGATATCAGATTGGTGACTGCAGATAGCAGATTATAGATGTGATCCAGCATTCAATTAATCTCTTGAAAACCAGCCTCTGACCCGATCTGTAATGGATGTGCTCTCTTCATCATCGTCTACCATGCGAGCTTCGGAGGGATCGTTGCCTGTGAAGAAGTCACGGATTCGATCGGTGAGGCGGTCATCCCGGTAATCTTCACACCGGAAATCCCATTCGCGGGATGGCAGATCTGCAGTGTTAAAGTTTTGTGCTGTTGTGGAGCCGTTCAGTTCTTCCATTTGCTTGAGAAATGATCCGGCTACCGGAAGCGCCGTCTGTGAGGCAAAGCCAAATTCTGCCGGTAACTGAACCCGGGGTGTGGTTCCGCCTACCCAGCTGCCGAAAACCAGGTCCGGGGTCATTCCGATAAACCAGCCGTCGGTATAGTTTTGTGTCGTTCCGGTTTTGCCAGCTACGGGCTGCTGTATACCGAATTCCGATCTCAAACTGCTTGCCGTACCCTCATCAACCGCTTTTGAAAGCATGTGTACCATGGCTGATGCCGTGGTTTCAGAGAACGCAGGCTCGGCTTCCTGGTCGGTCAGGCTGCTGGTGAATATTGAATTTATGGGATTTGGCGAAAAATCGTAAATCAGCTCTCCATCGGCATTGTAGATTTTGTTGATGTAACGGGTCTCAGCCGGCAAGCCTCGATTGAGAAATGAAGTATATGCTCTTACCATATCCAGCAGGGATAATTCTGCTGTTCCCAATGCCAATGACGGACCGGAAGGCAGATCAGCCTGAATGCCCATTCGTTCAGCCGTCTTTTGAACGTGTTCGATTCCGGATTCCCGAAGCAGTTCAACCGTAATCGTGTTCACGGATTTTGACAGTGCCGCCTGAACAGAATAGCGTCCTCCGTATTCATCATCCAGATTTGAAGGGGTCCAGTCATCAAAGCTGACATAGGATGTCAATTGATTACGCTTGTAATCGCATGGCCGAACACCTGACTCCAAAGCGGAGGCGTAAACGAAGGGTTTAAATGCTGAGCCCGTTTGTCTGCGGGCACGAACATGATCAAATTGAAAGGCATCATGAGAAATTCCGCCAACCCATGCTTTTACCTCACCGGTTGATGGCTCCATGGCCAGGAATCCGGAGTTCAAAACAGATAAATAATGTCGAATGGAATCTCTTGGGGTAGTGGTGACCGTTTCGGGGTTTTCCCATTGAAATAGCTCGGTTTCTATGGGTCGATCAAGTGCATCAGCAAGTTCATCATCCGAATACCCGCGTTCATACAATCGCTGATAGCGCTCGGAATTTCGCCATGCTCGCAGGACTGCAGGATCATCTTCATCAAACACGTGAGTTCCGTTTCTGTGTTCGTCAAACCGGTTCTGAATGGAGGTGAGATTTTCGGAAACCGCCTGTTCGGCAGCTTCTTGCAAGCGTGAATCGATGGTGGTTTCGATGATCAAACCGTCGGTGAACAAATTGTAGGATTCGCCATCCAATGCAGGTTGTGTTTTTAAAATGTACTGCAATTGGCTGCGTAGATGCTGCCGAAAATGGGGAGCCATGCCCTCATGGTGGGAAATTCTGTTATAATCCAGGTCGAGTGACTCGTTAATTGCATCCTGAACTTCATCCGTTTCAGTCATATTATAGCGTTCCATCTGTCTGAGCACCACATTCCGGCGATGTTTGGCATTATTTGGATTTATACGGGGATTATAAAACGTGGTTGCACGAAGCATTCCCGCAAGTGTTGCCGCCTGATGCAATTCAAGGTCTGCGGGAGTGGTGTTGAAAAATCGCTCGGCCGCGGTTTTAATCCCCCAGGTATCCTCTCCGAAAGAGACCGTATTGACGTAGAGCTCCAGAATTTCATCCTTGGAATAGATTCGCTCCATTTTGCGGGCAATGATGATTTCCCGGACCTTATCGGCAGCAATATTAAACCAGCTGAAGCCGCTACGAGGATAAAGGTTTTTAGCAAGCTGTTGGGATAGGGTACTACCGCCTCCCGCGTTTTGTTGCAGGATGAGACTCCGGACGAAAACCCGCCCCATCGCTCTGTAATCCAACCCGCGATGTTGATGAAATCGGATATCTTCAATGGCAAGAAGGGCGTCGATAAACTCAGGAGCGACTTCATCGAGGGAGACCCAGTGCCTGTTTTGGAGATAATAACGACCCAAGAGTTCATCGTCGGCTGTATAAACAGATGATGCCTGTTGATTGCGGATGTCCATCAGGTCCTGTTTATGAGGAACCGGTCCGAATTGGCCTTGATAAATCAAAAAGACGAATCCGGTCAGGATTACAGTCAGGAAAAGTATCAGAACTACGCTAATGCGAATCAGTTTTTGGGTGATAGTAGAGTTTTTCTTTAGGGCCATCTAAGGTAAAGTGAGTAATTGAGGCGGAGTTAATGAATGCTCGTTTCACCAATTTAAGCGAGCTATCAAATAGGTATACAGTTTTCATCCGTAAGATGACTATTCTGAATTGGGTTATAACGAAAATCTTTCAGCAATCCGATGATGTACGAGGTTATTCTTAAATTAATCGAATTATAAGGTTGCATACTGCTGAAAAAGTTTTACATTCTCATTGTCCGACAGATGGTCGTTGCCAAAGCGAAACCTGCGGTATCTCCTGTTCTGAGGAGTTTTAAAATAGAGCTTTGCTGGCCTGTTTATGAGATAACTGTTAACGAAATAATATAGACACCTTCTTGTTCTGAATCATGTTAAAATCTGCTGTTGATATCGAAATACAAAAAACAACCTCCCGAAAACTTTCTGAAGTAAACTTTGAAAAACTCACCTTCGGCGAAACGTTTTCGGATCACATGCTGTCCATTAAATATCAGGAAAAGGGCTGGAAAAAGCCGGTCATTGAACCTTATGGTCCGCTATCTTTATCACCGGCAACGAAATTTTTGCACTATGGCCAGGGCGTATTTGAGGGACTAAAAGCATTTCGTTATCAAAACGATAAGGTTAACATCTTTAGGTTGGATGAACACTATAAAAGGATGAAGCATTCATGTGAACGCATGATTGTACCGCTCCCTGAGCAAGATATTTTCATGGAAACGATTAAAGCTCTGGTCAATCTGGACCGTAACTGGGTTCCGAATGAGAAGTTTAAATCTCTTTATATCCGTCCGCTTGTTTTTGCCACGGATGAATCACTGGGGATGCGCGAGTCTGAGGCCTACACCTATCTTGTTATTACTTCTCCGGTTGGCAATTATTACAAAGAGGGCATAAAGCCGGTTAAACTGACCACGATGCCGCAGTATGTTCGCGCGGTGCGAGGTGGAGCCGGAGAGGCCAAAATCCCGGGTAACTATGCTCCCACGCTTTATCCGGGGGCGACTGCTTTCAACGACGGCTACACCCAGGTGCTCTGGCTGGATGCTATTGAACAGAACTATGTTGAAGAAGTCGGAACCAGCAATATCTTTTTTGTGGTTGATGGTACTCTTGTAACCCCGAAGCTTAACGGTAGCATTCTTTCGGGAATAACACGGAAATCCATAATCGAGCTTGCAAACAAGTGGGGGATGCCTGTAGAAGAGCGTCCGGTACGTATTGATGAACTTTTTGATCTTGCCGAATCCGGAAAATTGACAGAAGTATTCGGATCAGGGACGGCAGCGGTGGTTTCTCCGGTTGGAGTAATCCACCACAATGGCCGAAAGATAGAGATGGATCAGGACAAAATGGGCCCGGTAGCACAAAAACTATACGATACTATTACAGGAATTCATCACGGTGAAATTGAAGATGAATTCGGCTGGTGCCACGTGATTTGATAGGTAGTGTCGTAAGAAAGCGCCAATATCGGCGTTCCGCTCGTCCCAAAAATGCTCGAGTACGCTCTGTACACTGCGCTTTTTGGGAGCTTCGCGCGCCTTGATCTTGGCGCTTTCTTACGACACTACCTCTTTTCTTACATACACTTGATAGGTTCGCGCAAAGATGGCAAAGTAAGGTGCAGAACGCAAAGTCCGCTAAGTTGGAAGCCTGTATTCTATCAGTAAAATGATTTTTTGCTTTCAATTAAAACCTTTGTGATCTTTGCGTAATAACCTTTGCGAGCTTTGCGAGAACAATATCTAATCTTCGTCTTCTTCCGGTGCTTTAATCACCAGACACTCGGCGATCATGTCATGCAAGCCCTGTTTTCGTTTTGTAAAGGCGATCATGATGAAACCGATGTACAGAATGAGGCCCGATAGAATTTTTCCGAAATGACGTCCGGTCGCTCTGGCAAAGGAAATGGGTTGCCCATGTATATCACAAACCTTGATTTCGAGTGCTATTTTACCCGGCGTTGCCTGATAGGACGAGGATTCAAACAGGGCAAAGTATAACCAACCAAACAGAAAAGTAACCATGAAACTAAGTGTTTGTGCTACTCCTGCAGCAAGCATCAATTCGATGGCATATAAAACTGTTTGAATAACCACCAATACAATCAAATCGACAAGATAGGCAAAAACCCTTCGCCAAAAACCGGCATAACCATGCGGTGCAATAATTTTCGGCGTTTGAAAACTTCCAATTTCGCTTGATGTATCACTTGCTCTCATGGATGACGTCGGTTTGGACATTTCATCAGGTTCGACCTCATCCAGGTTCTTCCAGCCAACCATCCCTTCACGCCAGACCTTCGTATCAGGTGGAAGGTCTCCACGCGAAACCTTTTCTTTGATTTCATCCAGCGAAAGCGGACCGTTTTTTTGTTCTGAAGAGAGGTAATACCACATGTTATTGAAGATGAATTTTGTTTTAATAATTGGTCTCAGGACTCCTCAATGAAACTACTTTTGCGATAGGGGGCAAGCGGTAATTTGTTTAGTGGTTGAGTTTGGACACAACATCTGCAATCTGCACTCTGCAATCAACAATCTGATATCTGTTCGAACGGATGGGATGTTCTCAATGGGCACAATCGGATAATCATAGCAACTATCTCAATAGTTCAAGAGATAGCAAATTGATGATTTGTGATATCAGAGTGCAGAAATAAAGGTCTGAACAGAAATTAACAGCGGATGATATATCAATCTGCGCAGTAAAATCGTATTGGTTACTATCGTGATTTCATCAAAACGGGATTGGAGCTTTAAGCACTTATGATCAACCGGAGCCTTGCTGTCGTTACGGCAGTTCTGCTTTTTATACTCGCCTTCGGGGGCTTCCTCGGCGGATTTGCCTTACTCGCTGATCCCACCGGTGTTATGGTCGGTTTTCCCGATGATATGATTGATAAACTTCCGGTTGTCACAAACTACACATTGCCAGCCGTTTTTCTGGTGGTGGTTTTT
>SLJN01000282.1 GCA_007135115.1 Balneolales bacterium | reverse complement strand
TTTATAGATGAAATCTTCCACGCCGTTGGTCAGCATTACATATTCGGATGCAACGCTTCGGTTATAACTGCCGGCCTGCAAGATAGTATCGTTGTTGAGTTTGACGCTTTCAGCTTTGCATTCAACCAAGAGCAGCGGGTTGAAGTCCCGGTCGTAACAGAGCATATCGACCCGGCCTTTCTGATCTTCGTTCCCCCGGTCAGAAAGTACTTCAATCCCGATTCGGCTTTTAGGCCAGCCGGCGTCGTATAGCAGGTAATCAATCAGGCGCAGCCTTACCCGTTCTTCCGGCCGGTTGGCCAGTGCTTTTTTCAGAACCGGGTTCCACAACATACGCTTGCCCTGGCGCCAGATTATTCTCGGGAAATGTCGTAATGCGCGACTTTTGCTCACTTTTTCATCATTCATAATGAATCGAATAAACCGCGTCTAAAATACGTATCCGGGGGATTTGGCCAAATCAAAAAATGTAATAATTCTTTGAGCCCCTCATATGCAAAGGAAGTCAATTCACTGTTCGGTGAAAAAACCTCTGAGTTCCTACGAATTAGCTTCTAAAAACAAAAGCCTGCCGAATAGATTCCGACAGGCTTTTAAAAATTTCACCGAAACCTTTACTTGGTTGACTCGGTTTCCTGGTTCTGCTCTTCCTGCTTGCGCTTACGCTCTTCCTTGCGCTTTTCCTTCTCTTCTTTCACCCGCTCTTTTTTCATCTCCTTAGCCTTTTTCTTATCAATTGACTCCATCAATTCTTCTTTGTCAATTTTAGGAGCGCTTTTGTTGATAAGCTGCTGCTGACCAACTGAGAGGATGTTGAACATAGCGTAGTACAAACTCAGCCCGGAGGAGAACGAGTTAAACACGAATAGCAAAATAACCGGCATCACATACTGCATAGCCTTCAACGCAGGGTTGGGCGCTGCTTGCGACTGTCCGGACATTTTCATCATAAAGACCATAGAAGCTGCCATGATCAGTACAAATCCGGCGATGTGATCTCCCAGCAACGGAACCGTAAACGGCAGGTTGATGATGATATCCGGAGCAGACAGGTCATCAGCCCATAAAAAAGATTCCTCGCGCAGTTCAATGGCATTTTGGAAGAATGCAAAAAAGGTGATCAGAATCGGCATTTGCAGGAGCATCGGCAGACAACTACCCAGCGGATTGACTTTCGCTTTCTTAAAAAGCTTTAGTTGCATCTCCTGCATCTTCTGGGGATTGTCCTTGTACTTCTCCTGAATCTCTTTGATTTCAGGCTGCAGCTCCTTCATGGCGGCCATGCTCTGAAAGCTCTTCTTTGTGAGCGGATAAAGAGCCAGCTTAACCGCTACTGCAAATAGAATCAGTGTTATTCCAATGCTGCCGGTGAGGCTGCCGAAAAAGCCGAAGAAAGGCAAAATGATCCACCTTACAAACGGAGCAGTAAACCAGTCCAGCCATCCGAAAAACGGTGGCGAGGTTTCGACCATCTCATATCCGGTCGCATCAAACTGGCGAAGCTGACTGTATTCCAGAGGTCCCACATACATGGAGTATTGTGCCGTGCCGTCCTGCGTAACTCTGGATCTTATGCCTGTGGAGTAGCGATGCACGGATTCCGGATCATCAAACTCACCGCTGATATCCGCCGTGAGCGTAGCACCCTCGGTATCATTGACCGGTTTGATAATCTGCGTGAAGAACTTGGTCTTGGCAGCGACCCAGTCGATATCTCCGGTTATCAGCTGCTCTGAAAAGCCTTCATCATCTGGTTGAAATTCTTCAAGTACGCCACCAGCACGGCTGTAGGCCTTGGTGTACATCGCTTCCGAAAACCTCGAACCAACGGTACCGCGCACACGCTCGGTTTTGTTCAGCCCCGGACGCCAAAGCATTTCGTAACTGCGACCGCCGATATACTGCTCCACCCCGTCGAATTCCACATCAAAATCGACACGATGGCGATCACCGTGAAAGCGGTAGGTATAGATTAACCGGCTGCCGTCTTCCAGTGTCAGCGCATATTGGAGTTCGGCCTCATCATCACTGTCGAGCTCAATCTCGTTTTCGGGGGTGAGTTGCTCGAACATCAGTTGGTCGGTATCCACCTGGTAGTTTTCGGTGGAAATAAACTCCAGTGCGTACGCAGATCGCGTGGTATCCGGAATAAGCTGAACCGGTCCGGTGCTATCGTAAAGTTTATGCCGGAGCAATTTATATTTAGAGGGCCCGCCACCGACTGTAGTGAAGGTAATCTCGTATCGGGGCGACTTGACTACTGTTTCTACAGTGTCCTGTGCGGTGTAGGTGTCAAATACACCAAAAACCGGATCACCTTCTTCGTCTTCTTCAACCTCTACTGCGTCCGGGTCAACTTCTTCTTCGTCCTCGTCGGGGGGATCGACTTCTTCGGTGAGCGTGTCCTGCTCAGCCTGTTGTTCAGCTTGTCTTCGTTCCAGCTCTTCCGGATCGGGGGTTGTCACCCACATCCAGGCCAGTAGCAGAAGGAAAATCAGTACAAATCCAATTACGGCGTTACGGTCCAAAAGTCACTCAATTAGGTTTTTTGGGTTGGGGTACGGGGTCTATCCCGCCATCACTCCAGGGGTGACAGCGTAAAATTCGGGTAGCAGTGAGCCAGAATCCTTTAAAGAACCCGTGGACTTTAAAAGCATCTACGGCATAATGACTGCATGTCGGATAAAAACGACATCCGGCCGGGAAAAACGGCGAGATAAACCATTGGTATAATCTTATAATAAAAACGGCGACGTATCTCATAACGGCGAGATTAAGCCAGCAATCTTTGCTGCAAGGTTCGCATCAAATACCTGCAATCTTTCAGGTACCTGTCAAAAGACACTGATCCGGACCGGCCGATAAAAGCGTAATGCAACCCGAACTGGTTTTGCATTAACACTTCTGCCATTTGGTCTTTATTGGTTCGATAAGCTTCACGCATATATCGCTTGATACGATTCCGCACCGCAGCTTTACCGATTCTCCTGCCTACAATAAATGCCACCCGTTTATCCGTCGGCCTGTCCGGCAACTGAACGTATCTCAGAGACACCGTCCCGGCCGGGATTACGCGGCCTTGTTTAAATAGTTGCTGAAATGCGGATTTTCCTCGCAGAATATGCCAGGCCGGCAGCTTACCGGAATCAATCAGGTTACTTAGGTCCCCGGTCATCGCTTACAGTCAGCTTTCGCCGACCTTTGGCTCTGCGACGGTTCAACACTTTACGGCCGTCGGCGCTTTCCATCCGTTTACGAAATCCGTGTGCGTTTTTGCGACTTCGCTTACTTGGTTGATATGTTCGTTTCATGATCTAATTTTGTTCTTCGAAGTATTCAGTAAATAATGTGAACTGCTGAAAAGTTGACAGTCTGGAAAAGTACAACTTTCTGCAGAAAATCAGAACCCACATTTTCTGTAGATGATACAGTTTGTAAAAACCAGCCGGGACTTATTTAAAAAAGATTATCGGATGGTATTTACCAATCTGTTCTTCCGCCCGGGACTGCCCTCCTTTAGCGGATTGAGATTTTTACAAGCTAATTCGCAATAGGCTGCGTTGTCTCAATCAGGATATCAGGCTGATTATGCCCTGATCTTTTAAGGTGTTAAACCAATTCCCGGAGGCGTTTGCCTCATTTTTTGCGGACGCTTTGTAATAAGCGTAACTTGAACAGCTTCTAACCAACGCACTGCGAAGTTATACAGTATAACCCATTATGATAGAAAAAGTATTTAATACCATCTCTAAAGTCTTCGGCAGCAAGAGTGAGAAAGATCTGAAAAAAATCTGGCCGATCATCGATGAAATCAAGGAATACGAAGACGAGATGCGAGCTTTGAGTGACGAGCAACTCAAAGCCAAAACCAGCGAGTTTAAGCAGGAAATCCAGGAGGCTACCGCCGCCACCCAGAAACGCATTGATGAAATCAAAGCGCAGCTCAGTACACTTGAAGAAAGCAAGGAAGACGAGCTGAATATGGAACGCCGCCAACAATTGAGTGATGAGCTGGAAGAACTCGACAAAGAGTGGCTGGATATCGTTGAAGAAATTTTAGAAGATATTCTTCCCGAAGCTTTTGCCGTACTCAAAGAGACTTGCCGGCGGTTTGTTGGTAAAAGCTGGGAGGTTGCCGGCTCCGAGATGACCTGGCAGATGGTTCCTTTCGATGTTCAGTTAGTCGGTGCGATTGTCTTGCACCAGGGGCGAATTTCAGAAATGAAAACCGGTGAAGGCAAAACGCTCGTCGCGATTTTCCCCGCTTACCTGAATGCCCTGGTCGGCCGCGGTGTCCACATTGTAACAGTTAACGATTATCTGGCCAAGCGTGACGCCGAATGGAATGCTCCGATTTTCAAATTCCACGGGCTCACTGTCGATTGCATCGATAAATATCAGCCCAACAGCGACCAGCGCAGAGAAGCTTATAAATGTGATATCATTTACGGAACCAACAATGAATTTGGTTTCGACTATCTACGCGACAACATGGCCGTAACGCCAAATATGCTTGTCCAACAAGGTCACCATTTCACCATCGTCGATGAGGTGGACTCTGTTCTTATTGATGAGGCAAGAACTCCGCTGATTATCTCAGGACCGGTACCTAAAGACAATCAGGGACAAAAGTATACCGAACTCAAGCCCCGGGTTGAAAATCTTGTCAACGCTCAACGAAAGCTGATCAATGATTTTGTAAACGAAGCCGAACGTGCTCTTGAGCAAGGGGACCACGAAAAAGCCGGGTTGCAGCTGTTACGTGCACAACGTGGTTTCCCGAAAAACAACAAGTTCCAGAAGCTCACTCAGGAAGCTGATATACAGCGACTAGTAGAGCAAACCGAGTATTTTTATCTGCAGGATCAGGGTAAGAACATGCACATCGTCGACGAAGAGATGTATTATGTCGTCGACCAAAAGCAGAATACGATTGAAATGACCGATAAAGGTCGGGAGATGCTAACAAGAGAAGGCGAAGATCCCGAGTTCTTTGTGATCCCTGATTACGGCGACGAAAATGCAAAACTTGATGAAGAGTTTGAAAACCGGGAAAACGAAGAAATCAGCAAAATTGAAAACACCGATGATTTCAGCCCCGAGTTTAAAGAACAGCAGATAGCCAAGGCCAAAGAAAACCTGCGCAAAGAAAAAGCGGAGAAGGTTTCGGAACTGAACCGTGCTTTTTCGGAAAAAAGCGAACGCATCCACTCTGTTAACCAGCTTCTAAAGGCTTATACGCTCTTTGAAAAAGATGATGAATATATCGTTCAGGAAGGCAAGGTTCAGATTGTCGACGAACATACCGGCCGGGTTATGCCGGGGCGTCGTTTTTCCGATGGTTTACACCAGGCCATTGAGGCGAAAGAGAATGTAAAAGTCGAGGCCGCTACACAAACTTACGCCAGCATTACCCTGCAGAATTACTTCCGAATGTACCACAAGATTGCCGGTATGACTGGTACGGCGGTTACCGAGGAAGATGAGTTCCAGGAAATTTATCAAATGGACGTGGTTGAAATTCCGACCAACCTGCCCATTCAGCGAAAAGATCACGAAGACCTAATCTTCCGTACCAAACGCGAAAAGTTCAACGCAGTACTCGATAAGATCAAAGAGTACAATCAAGAAGGGCAGCCCGTACTTGTTGGTACAACCAGTGTTGAGGCTTCCGAGAAACTCAGCCGCATGCTTAAGCGGGAGAAAATCAGCCACAATGTTCTGAACGCCAAAAACAACCAAAAGGAAAGTGAGGTTGTTGCCCATGCAGGTCAGCGAAGTGCGGTGACCATCGCCACCAACATGGCCGGTAGGGGTACCGACATTAAACTCGGAGAAGGAGTGAAAGAACTCGGTGGCCTGGCAATTATCGGTACCGAGCGACACGAATCCCGCCGTACTGACTTGCAGCTTCGTGGACGATCCGGACGACAGGGTGACCCCGGAGAATCCCAGTTTTATGTTTCCCTGGAAGATGACCTGATGCGCCTGTTCGGCGAAAGTCTGGCCAAAACTATGGATCGCATCAAATTTGATGAAGGCGAAGTGCTTCAGCACAGCTGGTTGTCTAAGTCACTTGAACGTGCTCAGACGAAGGTTGAGCAAAACAACTTTAGTATCCGTAAGCGCCAACTTGAATTTGATGATGTTCTGAACAACCAACGAAAAGTTGTTTATGAGCGACGCCGTAATGCTCTGATTGGCGATCAGTTGGCGAATGAAATCCTCAATATGCTTGAGGACACGATCAGCAGCATTGTTGAAGAGTATTACGAACTGGGTGAATATGATACCATCCAGGAGCGTATTCTGCGTCAGCTTGCTGTTGATGTGGAGCTGGACCGTGAACACTGGTCAAACGTTGGTCAGGACGGGCTTGTTGATCTAATTTTTGAGCGGGCACTGGAAACCTATCGCCAGAAGGAAAAGCGCATAAGCGAGCCTTTTTACAGTGTCATCAAGCGGATTAAGGAAAGTGAGGCCGACAAAAAACCTTCGAAGGTGCAGATTCTGTTTACCGATGGTGTCCGCAGAATCCGCGTAGTCGTTGATGTCGAAGAAGCTGTCAACAGCGAAGGCTCTGAGATCATGCGCTCCCTGGAGCGATCTGCTGTGCTCTCTATCATTGACGAAAAATGGATGGAACACCTTCGCGAGCTGGATTCTGTCAAAGAAGGTATTGGCCTGAGGTCATTCGGTCAGCGTGATCCCCTCCGCGAATACAAGAAAGAAGCCTATAATATGTTTCTTGAGCTCGTGGATGACATCAATTCCGAAGTTACTTCGCTGATCTGGCGTTCGGTTCCCGAAGCATCACCGGACCAAACTCAGCTCAAGCAAGCCCAAGACGAGCCTTCCCGTCGCATGGTTGACCCAAGTAAGTTGAAAGCATCACAGGCTTCTACCGAAAACATGGGCATCCGTTTCGGTGACGGTGACCAACAAAATCAAGGCCGTGCTCAGGCAAATGGCGGGCAACAAAAACGTCAGCCTGAGGTCGTTGGCGAGAAGGTGGGTCGAAATGATCCGTGTCCATGTGGCTCAGGCAAGAAATACAAGCAGTGCTGCGGTAAATGATCAGCATTGCCTCATAATTGAGCTAAAAAATTAATCCCCAATCCGTCCTGCATGTTCGGTTTGGGGATTTTTTATTTCTAATAACTTATTACGGTCTTCCGGGAGGTTCCGGTAGTTCTGTTTCAGCTGAGCTTTCACCACCACCGCGATATTGATTCGCCAATATCAAAGCCCCGGTCAGCATAAGTGTTGCCGAAAGGGTTGCAAGCAGCCAAATCCCGGAGCCTTCACGACCTTGCATGTTATAAGGCCCCTGCATTGCATCATTCCCAGGCGATGACCCCGGCAACTCAACGGAAAACCCGATATTATCAACTTCCTGATCCTCTTCTTCCGGAATGAATTTCTCATCATCCCCATAATTATAGGAAGTGATCGAAGATTCATCATTCTTATTATAGATATCGCCCGCCCACCCGGAATGGCTACGATTCAGCGTTACGTCGGTGGTATATTCGGGGAAAAGAGTCTCTCCTCGAAAAGTGATATCACCCGGATTTTCGGCAAAAGCCTGTTGATGCATTCCAGCCACCAGAATCAGCATTGTAATGCTGCTGATGATCCATGCTAAAATGGGTGCTGTTTCTTTCATAATACGCATAATGTAATTCTCCTATTTAACAAGCATCATTTTTCCTGACTTCACTTCATTGCCCACAACCAACCTGTAAATGTAGGTTCCGCTGGCAAGTTGTGATCCGTCAAATTCTGCGGTGTGCCATCCCTGATTTTGTTGTTCTCCATCAACGATGGTTTGAACCCGGCGCCCGAGGATATCATATACTTCAAGCCTTACGGTTTCATCCTCAACCAGCGCATACCGGATGGTAGTGGTCGGATTAAACGGGTTCGGGTAATTATCTTTGAGCGTTATCTCATCGGGCAGAAGTTCCTCTTCTATTTCGGTGAGATAGGATTCGTCTCCGACGTACACCTCATAGGTTACTTCCGGTTCGGTGATTTTGATTTCAGCCTCTTCACCATTGTCGAGTAACCAGGATTTGTTGGTAACCGGATTCACAAGAAGTACGCGAGCTTCATCACCCATTTCAGTGAAATTGGATTTCCAGCTCATCTTTTCACCGACAGGCGCTTTCACTTCCAGTTCATATTTCGTGCCTTCCTCATTGTAGGTGTCACCGGTACTTCTGTGAAGCGAGGATCGGCTTCCTCCATCTTCATCTGCGATGGCCATACCATAATGAGACTGCTCCAAATCCGGGTGCATAGTGGTATACCCTTCCGGATCAGAATCATCGAAAACAAGGTCAACAGCAGTTCGGAACCCGGTTGAGTCGGCATCATCATCGGAGTTAAGTGATGTCACCAATTCAATATTTCCGGTTCCTTCGGCTCCCGGCTGATCCTCAATTTCAGGTGCCACAATACCACGCTCTTCGATTTCAGTAAACGGAATGTATAGCTCTTCCAACTCCCACTCCGGATCATTGTAGAAATAATAACCCTGCGATGGCCTCATTTCCTCGGCATCTATAAATACCGAGTTATAACCATATAGCTGGAGCTCATGAACATTCGCCTCGAGCGTATCCAGTCCGTAGTGTTCCAGCGTGTGGGTATTGAATAGCCGTACTTTATCCCAATCAACCGTACTGAAATAGGGGTTGGTGATGATATTCCATCCCGGATGTAACTCAATCGGGTAGGCATCGATTTCTGTTGGAATAACCGGGCGCAGCTCTTCATCTATGCTTACGGCATCGCGGTGAACAACCCAGTAGGCTGCACCGTCGCCGAATTCCAAGGTGTCTTCTTCCGCATCGAATTCCAGGAAGTAATCTTCTTCCTCGCCGGTATCGTGGAATGCCCGCCAATCTGAAAAGTAGTTCCCTTCGATCACTTCATCGAGCATAATATTATCAGACCCCGGCAATCCGATGAGGCGGGAATCCTGTGGGATGATATTGATGTCTTCATCCCCTGAAGCAACAAACCGTTGATTCGCCGTAAACTCTTGCCCGGCCGGATCGGCACGAGTGCTGAATACTTTGACTTCGCTCCAGTCACTGGTCGTGAGCTCATCGACGATACGAACCTGCCAGTAGTGGGTCCGGGCATCTTCCAGATCGGTAAGTACAACTGTGGAAGAATCTATTTCCCCGGATTCTACGACCTCTTCCAGGTCATCGTCACTGGCAACGCGGTATTCATATTCAATCTCGTTGTGATTGCTGGTCCAGTTCAACACCGGTGCTGTACTTACGCCAACCATTCCGGATTCCGGATAAACCTGTTCCGGCGCCTCTGCTTTTGTGATGAAGGTACCAACATCTGACCATTCGCCGGTGTCGGTTTCGTTGACAGCTTTTACGCGCCAGTCATAGGTTGTAAACCAGTCGAGCTCATCATCAAGAACGTGTTCGAGTTCTTCGATATCGTCAATTTCAAAATCCGGAAGATCGAAATTGGCTTCTTCGGCGATTTCTATGCGATAGTACTCCGCTCGCTCCGCTTCATTCCACACTAATTCCGGTTCGAGACTTACGGTTCCGGTTGAGTCCGCAGGTGTTTCGATAGTGACCTGACCCGGCGGGCGAAGAATCGTCTCGAAGGAATAGGTATCAGACCACTCCCCTTCACCGGCGTCATTGGTTCCGCGAACCCGCCAGAAGTAGATTTGATCGTCCTGCAGATTATTGCTCAACTCAAATTCGGTTGAAGTAACTCCGGTTTCTTCGATCACTTCATCATTAAACGTTGCGTCGGTTGAAACCTGAATTTCATAATCTTCGGACCGATCTGCACTCAGCCAGTCGAACTCGGGAGTCAGTTCTACCTCTTCTTCTTCATCTTCCGGAAATTCGAGCGACACCTGCGGCGGAAGCTCCTTAACCGTGGTAAACGCCCATGTCTCAGACCACTCCCCGGCCGTTCCGCCGCTGTTCACACCTCTGACTCTCCAGTAGTAATTACGCTCAAAACTGAGTTCAGACGCGACCTGATATGTGCTTTCATCAATATCATCAACATCTTTTACCAGGTCGGCGTCCCCGAACTCTGAAGTTTCCGCTATTTGCAACTGGTAGGTGTTGGCTCGCTGTGCCGACTCCCACTCGAATTCTGCTTCTACCGGAACTTCATCATACTCATCTTCCGGATCGGATAGAATCACCATTTCCGGCGAGGAGTTATATTCAATCGTGAATACGCCCTCTTCATTCGGATTTCCGGCTTCATCTTCGGCTATATTTTCAGGGACGGTAAGTGTAACTTCGCCATCGGTCT
>SLJN01000389.1 GCA_007135115.1 Balneolales bacterium | reverse complement strand
GGTTCTTCCTTACGTTTCGGGTTGATGCTGAGTACTGCAGTTTTAACGTGGCGAGCCACATTAGAAGTCGTGCTACCCAACCGCAGATATCCAAGTTTAGTACGACCGAGTGTAGACATCACCACGAGATTATAATCTTTCTCATTCACTCTGCGGGTAATTGCTTCATGAATAGAGGTTTCTGCAGCAATCATTTCAGCACGGATCTGATCTTTAATTTCACTAAAATGATTGTCAATCAATTCTTTCAGCATATCCTGGCGCATTTTGCGCTGGTTTTCCATGTCTTTGTCTTTAGTGAATTGATCTTTAACAGCAATATTCAGCAAATCAACTTTTGCACCCGACGCTTTGGCTATTTCGGAAACATAAGGAAATGCTTCTGCTGAGTTATCAGAGAAGTCGGTTGTGACCAGAATATTTTTGAGTGGTCGAATTCCTTCATCTTCAACGGCGAGTACAGGAGCATAGCTGAATCTCAGAACCTTTTCCGTTACGGAGCCCAGAAGCAATCGTGAAAAACCGCCTCTCCCGTGTGTGGTAATGGCAACGATATCGAAGTTTTTACTTTCTTCAACAATAGCCTTAGTCGCTGAAACGCCTGTACGAACAATGGCACCACCGATATATTTCTCATCGATATGCTTTTTTGCAGCTTCCAGCAGCTCTTCTTTGATCTCCTCATTACTTTTTTTGGGTGGGGGGGGAGCGGGAAAACTTGGTTTATCTTTGGATTCATAGCGGGTCATTATGTGAACTTCGCCATCGAAGAGCATAGCAAGGTACTCGGCGGGGCGAAGAGCCTTGAAACTGCGCTCAGAGAAGTCCGTTGGGACAAGGATTTTAGGATTTTTCAAATTCATAGTCGATACCTCACAACGTTTGGTTAGTGCGTAATTTTTGAAGGTTTGATAGTCATTACCGGCATTTTCACATGTCGTACCACATTAGCTGCCGTGCTTCCCATTCGCAGGTAATCCAGCCCGGTTTTACCAATGGTGGACATGATTAGCAGGTTGTACTCTTGTTTCCGGGTTAATTTTACTAAAGCCTCGTGCACAGAAGCGTCAGTTGATATCACTCTCGGCGTTACCCGGTCTTTCACATCGTAAAAGTACTCGTCCACAAAGGATTTTAACTTATGCTTCCTTTTATCCAGTATTTCGTTCGCCTCAACAAGGCTTGAGATGTCGTCGAGGCTAACAACATGTACCAGATCAAGTTCGGCGTTGGTTGCCCTAACGAAATCAACAGCATAAGAAAATGCAGCTTTAGATTGATCGGTAAGGTCAGTTGTCACCATTATTCGCTCAAGAGGCGTGAATTGACGTTTATCTTCAACCACAACCACAGGTATATCCGAATAACGAACAACTTTTTCAGCAACGGAGCCCATAATAATTCTGGTAAACCCGGTTCTGCCGTGGGTGCTCATGACAATCATGTCAAAATCTTTTGACGCATTCACGATACCTTCAGCCGGGCGTTCCATTTTGATGATGGCCGGTTCGCAAAGCTCTTCAGCAACATATTTCGAAGTAATGTTTTGAAGTTTTTCCAACATTAACTTCTCAGACTCCAATAAGTCAGACTCAGATACAGATGTTCTGAAGTCATCTTCAAAACCGGTAGCCGGGTGGATGTACATTTCAGGAACGTAGCAATATAAAGGAGTTACTTTCCCATCAAAAATCTGTGCAATTTCAGCACCTACGGGAAAAGCATGATAGCTGAGATCCGAAAAATCAATCGGTATGAGTATGCGTGGTTCTCTCATTAGGAGGCTCCATTTAAAAATCCATCAAATGCTCCTGTAGATTCTTTCCGATTCGTAATATCGAAATCCCTGAATAAAAAACACAGGTGCTAATAATTTGATGTATTACCCATTGGTATTCAGGTAATTATAAATATATAAAAAAGCAAGCGGGAAGTTCGTTCCCGCCCGCTATTATTTTTATTGGGTCTTCGGATTAATCGTGAAGACCGGCATTTGTACATGGCGAACAACATTAGATGCCGTAGAACCCAGGCGCAAATAGTCCAGCCCTGTCCAACCAAGTGTCGCCATCATAACCATTGAGTAATCCCGTGTTTCACTTAGTCGTGTTATTTCTTCGTGAATGGAGCTGTTTGACAGTACCACTTCTACCTTAACCTGGTCTGCTATGTCAGAGAGGTACTCATTTACAAGCTCTTGCAGTCTTCGCGTATACTTGCTCTGTGTTCCGTGAAGCTCCGTCATTTGCTGATACTGCTCATAACTCACAATATTGATCAAATGAACTTCTTCGCCGGTTTTAGATGCAAGTGACTTCACATAAGGGAAAACACGCAGTGAATGCTCGGAGAAGTCCGTAGTAACCAGTATCGGTTTGCTGTTTTTGATCTCAGCTGCTGCTTCAACTGAAACAACCGGCTTTGGGCAAGTACGTATCACTTTTTCTGTGACTGAACCAAGTATCAACCTTGTGAAGCCGGTACGACCATGGGTACTCATCACCACGAGGTCATAGTCTGTTGCGGCATCATTTATAGCCTCAACGGGTTTATTTGCGCAGATTAACCCGGCTGATAAATACTTTTTGTCGACATATTTTCCGGCAAATTCGTTAAGATTGTTGATAAGATCTTGATCGATCGGCCCTTTTTCATCATGTTGTTGACTTTGTCCGGGTCCGTAGGCATGGATAGGTGTTACTTCAGAGTCCCAAATTTTTGCCAGTTCATTTGCTGCTTTTAAACCCTGTATGCTCATGTCTGAGAAGTCGGTGGGTACAAGAATCTTTTGAATATTCATAATTTCCTCCAATTTATTTAAGGACCGTGTGCGACTTTTCTGTCTAAAACTTTAAGCGCGTTAATTTGTGTTGAGATTTAAACTATCCGCATAGTGCCTTAGCCAACAGATCCTAATCTGTTTGAAAAAACGTCGGACAGTTAACTAAAATGAATGACGTTTTTTGTGCCTGCCGAGAGAATCCCAATGACTTTCCGTGATCATCCTGGCTGCAAATACTTATTGATATTTTGCATTGATGGTTATGCATGCATTTGCCTGTCAATCAGTTGCAAGTTTATCAACTTCATCCCAAATATCTGTAAAAAACAGAAGATAAAACATGATAAAAATCATGTTTTATGATGATCTGAGTCATGGTATACACCCCCACATTAATTGTAAGTTTTGAGCGAACACAGATAAAGGAAGAAACAAAAATTCGCTAAGAACCAAAACAAATAAGTCCATGCAGGCTCCTGCCCTGTGGGCACATGGCAACAAGTATTCAACGAAATGAACAGGGTGTTTATGACTATGCTGTGATGGATTGGAAAGAATATTTACTTCAACATTTCACGGCAGAAAAAGTATTACACGCAACCATTCAATAGTATTTATAACCATTCGGGGGAATCGTTATGAAACTTGTTAAGATTAAGACTCCAAAAGCGGATATTGCCCGCTATTATAAAAGAAACCTGATGGTTTCGATCATTGCCACCCTGATATTAATGATACTCGTCTTCCGAGTGCAGTTTAATCCGGAATCAGAAATACAACTTGAGGAAACTGAGCAGGAAGTTATCGAGATGGAAGAAATCATCCAGACCGATCAGGTTGAGACACCACCTCCGCCTGAAAGACCCCGGGACCCTGAAATTGTACCGGATGACGAAATTGTAGAAGACGAAGTTTTCGACTTTGAAGCTGATCCGGATGATGGTGCACAGGACTTACCACCTCCTCCGCCACCAGAGGAAGAGGAAGAAGATGAGGAGCCTGAAATTTTCGAGTCCGTTGAGGATATGCCTCAAATCAGAGGCGGAATGGATGCATTATACGATGCACTTGAATACCCGGATTTGGCACAAAGAGCCGGTGTTGAAGGCCGCGTAGTCGTACAATTTGTGATCACCGAAGAAGGGGAAGTTCGCGATCCGCAGGTTGTAAGAAGTGCAGGCGCCGGACTTGATGAAGCTGCCATCGATGCAATTAAAACTCTGGAATTTGAGCCCGGACGTCAGCGAGGCCGAGCCGTATCAGTACTCTACACCATTCCGGTTAACTTCCGTCTCGACGATGTAGACTAACCCATATCTAACCGGTATCAAACCAACGGGATCAGGTTCTTTGAAAAATCTTCCCCCTCACAGCAAGAAGCACAGCTGCACTCACACTGCCTGAGGGTACCAACCCGGTGTGATGGTTCTCCGGGAAGGTACTGTCAGTAAGCCTGACAACTCAGGCGGCATTGTGTTGAATACGGGCCTCAGGCGGATAGTCTGGGGCCTGTCTTATTTTAAAAGATTCTTCTTATTTCTTGGTAAGCAAAAGCCGATGGAATCAGGGGTTTATTCTTTGACTTTAGGCCCTCATAGTTCTATGTTTGCGCGGCTTTAAACCCTATAAATTCGTCTTTTTTTGAACGCTTATATTCGTTTTTTCAAAAATCACTATGCTCTGTTAGCCTTCGGAGCTTTGTTCGCCTTTTTTTCCAGCTACGGGCAAACATTCCTTGTTTCTCTTTTTGTCCCTTATTTTCAGGATAGTTTTGAGTTAAGTTCGTCTCTTTTTGGCTCCATTTATTCGGCTGCTACCGTCGCCAGTGCTTTTATTATTCCCTGGATCGGTAAGCAGATGGATCGGGTAAGTCTCAAGTATTTCAGCTTAAGTATCGCCCTTGGTTTGTGTATCGCAACCGGACTGCTGTCGGTAACGCAGGGAATTATATCTCTTTTTTTTGGTTTAATGGGGATCCGGTTATTCGGCCAAGGAATGGGAATGCATACTTCCCAGACGGCTATGGCAAGGTATTTCAATGAAAATCGCGGTAAAGCGCTTAGCATAGCTGGTTTGGGGTTGCCCCTTGGAGAAGCCATTTTACCGGTATCCGTGGCTTTCCTGATCTCACTTGTAGGTTGGCGAATGGGTTGGGGAATAATGTCGTTGACGACCCTTTTGGTGATGGTACCTTTAGTTTTACTTTTTTTGAGATTGGGCCGTAATCAGGGTGATTCTTCAGCCATAAACGGGGGTGGGGGTGAGGCTCCAAAAGGCATAAAGGGCAGACAATGGAGCAGGGGAGATGCACTACGCAATTGGAGGTTTTATATCATTGTACCGGTTGCGATTACGATACCTTTTATGCTTACCGGTTTATTTCTTTATCAAGTGCCGCTCGCTGAATCCAGAGGATGGAGCGTAGAACTGATGGCATCCGGTTTTGTAGCCTTTGCCATATCGAAGTCGGTTTTTTCAATCCTGAGCGGGCCGATTATTGACCGGGTTTCCGCGCAAAAAATATTTCCTTTCGTCTTGATCCCTTTAGGACTGGGGGTTTATTTGCTAAACAGCTTTGATTGGGCAGGTATCGTTTTTTTCTATCTCTTTTTTGCAGGTATGGCCCAAGGGGTTGAGGTAAACGTCAAAAACGCTTTGTATGCTGAATTATACGGTGTTGAGCATATCGGAGCTATCCGCAGTATGATGTCTTCGATCATGGTGCTCAGTACTGCTGTGAGTCCGGCGTTGATCGGTTATCTGATGGATATAGGAGTTTCGTTTACGGTTATTTTGAACGGGTTTATTCTGATGGTTGTAATCAACACCATTTTAGCTATGTTTATTGGCTTCAATGTGCGAAAATCGGGGTGATCGATAATAACACTTTGATAGCTACCAACAAAAAAGCCCGGCAGAGCCAGGCTTTCTACTAATCACAAAATGATTGTATAGGTTATCGTCGAGAACGTTCTTCTCGAGGCCTTGCTTCGTTGACGGTCAGGCTGCGTCCGCCAAAATCCTCACCATCCAGTTCGGAGATAGCTTGTTCTGCAGCGTTATCGTCAGACATTTCCACGAAACCAAAACCACGGGATTTACCCGTCATTTTGTCCTTGATGATGGCAACTGAATCGGTGGCACCGAATTCTTCGAATGCCTCACGTAATTCATCTTCGGTAGTGTTGTAAGGCAAGTTGCCTACATAGATATTCATAAGTCGAGTCGTCTAATTTTAGTTATTGCATCCCTCAAGGCAGTTTTGGAAAATAGGCGAGCAAAGCGGTAACCTCACATCGTCCTGAATCATACGGCCCTTCAGGATTATCGTCGTAGCAAATTTACGAAGGAATTCTACTGAAACCGAATCTTTTTTTGAAAATTTTTACAATTTCTGAATGATCATATTCAAGCTACCGATTGGAATAAAAAAAGCCGGCCCATTTTCAGGCCGGCTTTGATCAACTTTTAAATGAGATTATGGGTTTACTCCATGTTATTAATACCGGGTAAATCATCCGGTTCCTGATGTTGCCACCACAAATGCTCCGGTTCACGCTGTTCAGGCCATAGCTCTTCGAGTGTATCACCATCATACAAACGGCCGTTTTTCATAACCTGCGTGATGGTGTTGGTATTCCGGATATTATCCAGCGGATTGTCTTCCAAAATAACCAGGTCGGCAAGTTTGCCTTCTTCAATGCTACCGAGGTCATTTTTCTTACCGATAGCTTTGGCACCGTGAAGGGTTGCCATTCGAAGAGCTTCATGCGGATCGACATCATCCCAGGCCATTGCCCAGAGCTCCCAGTGATACCCAAGTCCCTGGAGTTGCCCGTGGCTACCGACCCCGAGGATTCCACCTTCATCATAAATTTGACGAACCGTTTTGGACTGACGGTCCATCACATACTCTTCGTCAGCAAACCAGTTATCTCGGCGTCTGATTTTACTATCCAGATCCGCACGCGGGGTGAAATATTCCAGCTTCGAATCCCCGATCAAGTCTTCGGTAGCATAGAAGTAATTTTCAGCCCACGGCCCGCCATAAGTCACCAACAATGTAGGGGTGTAGGCCATCTGTGATTCCGCAGTAGTATTGATGATATCACTGTACAGCGGGGTTACCGGATAGTTGTGTTCCTGACCGGGATACCCGTCAATAAGTTGTGTGAGATTCAACTTCAGATCAAGAGAGCCTTCGGTAGTTGGCATCAGCTCCTGGTCCTTAGCTGCATTCAGGATCCATTGGCGCTGTTGCCGGTTACCGGTAACATACATTTTGATGGTGTTGGTGCTGTAATATTTACTGTAGCGTTTCAGCACGTTTTCAGCATGTTCCTGATCATCAATCTGTTCCTGCCAGAATATACCCGGGCCGGTCTGGAAAATTCTGGGTCCGAGAATATCACCTGAGGTAACCATGTCTCCGTAAGTGAGCAGATCAGTAGTGCCGGGCTGGGCGTCCCGGATGCTGGTAACACCATAAGCGAGGTTAGCCATGAACGACCAGATCTCAAACTGATGCAGGTTACGATGCGGTCTTACGTGGGCGTGGGTATCGACAAATCCAGGAACAATGGTCTTTCCGGAAACATCGCGAACCTCGGCATCGTCGGGGATATCGATCTCGCCCGCTTCACCTACAGCTTCGATTCGAGAATCCTTAATGAGGATATCCGCATTTTCGATTACTTCATAATCATCCATCGTAATAACTCGTGCTCCCTGAAGGGCAATCGCACCTTGCGGGGTGTCGCGAGTGCCTTGCAGGTTTATCTCATATTCGCCGGGCTCATAATCCTCCGGACGATCCTCTTCTACGTCGTTTTCCTCATCATTTTCTTCGGATTCTTCCTCATCGTTTTCATCCTCACGCTCTTCTTTTTCCTCTTCGTAAGCCTCGATCTTTTGCTCCTGCTCTTCCGCTTCTTCTATGTCGTAGACGAAGTGTGAGCTTCCAATAGACCAGTGAATACGATTTCCATCTGAAGCCCATGCCGGAAACTGCCCGCCAATATCAGTTAGTTTCTCAACCGGGAAGCTGGCATTATCGGGGTTAGAAACATTTACCGAAGGCGTTGATCCTGTTTGGGGTACGGTCACCGCATAAAGGTCATTATTAACCCTGGCAATAGCCTGATCGCCTTTTGGAGCCATCAAAATCTCAGAGGCGTTCTGAGGAGAACTTGAGCTCGGAGGAGGAGAGGCAACGACTCGCAAATGTCGCCTTTCGTCGGTGCCGTCATATCGAAGAGATATCAATCCGCGGGATGAATGATTCAAATAGATACGATCATCATCTTCAATGAAATGCGGGTTAGAGCGACCTTCGGTCCGGGCGATGAATTTGGATTCGCCTCCGTCTGAAGGAATCCAGATCAGTTCATCCGTAGCGCCGGGAACAAAAGGACCGGGAGCTTCATTATAAGTGCGATCATCGCCCCGGATAGCTACAATGCGATCCTGAGTTTTAGACCAGGCCGGTTGTTGATAAACGCCGGAATCTTCCGTAAGCCGCTGGGCGCTTCGCCTGAAAAAACCACTGGTTCGCTTGCGGTAAATATGACCTCCTTCATCGGGATGCCAGGTGGTGAAGGCGATATAACGGCCGTCCGGTGACCAGGTGGGCTGACTTTGAACCCGGTCCATTTCGGTGAATCGCTCCGGGGTACCATCAGGCAGATCCATAATGTAGAGCTGGTTCAACGCCGTAAAGGCAAGCTGATCTCCATCCGGAGAGGGTACACCGTCGCGGATCTGGCTGACCAAAAACTCTTCAGTGTCTTCAATTTCGTAATCAAACAGAAGCTCGGGGCCCATGTCGAGCTCGGCATCAACCTCAAAAGGAATTTCGGTGGCTTCACCTCCGTCAATCGGTATTTGCCAAAACTTTCCACCATAAGAAGTTACTATGTACTCGTCATCCGGCGTGAATGCCATGGAAGGAAGTACATCGCGGGTAGCACGGGATTCTTTATCATCCCGCTGAACCGGATAAGCCAACCACTGCTCGTCGCCGGTATTAAGGTCACGTTTACGCAAACCGGTTTCGGTTTCATGGCGGGTACCATAAACCAGAGTATTATTGTCGTGTGAAACCGTCGGCCTGAAAGCAGAACCGTGTCGCGAAGTCACGGAGTGTCGTTTACCTTCTTCCCGGTCGTATTTTGCAATCTGATACTGTGGAAACGTTGCATTGTAATCCCAGTCGCCGGAACGCTGTGAAAACCACAGATAGCGGTCATCATCGCCGAAAGCGGGCTCAACCATTTTCGTATTTCCGGAAGCGCTGATAAACTCGGTTCCGCTACCGCCATCAATGTGATACATTCTCAGTTTATGCACTCCGCTACGCAGCCCTGCACGTGCTCCGATGATGTAGTCGCCGGAGGGTGTCCATTCAGGGGACTGTCTGCGGTAGTTGTTGCCTCTCGTTCGCTGGGTGGTTTCACCGGATTCCAGGTCCAGAAACCAAATGTTTTCGCCGCCGCTTCGATCGGAAATGAACGCAACTTTATCCCCGTCAGGATGATACTTGGGTTGAGAGTCAAAAGCCATTCCACGGGTCAGGCGCTCAGCCTCACCGCCTTCTATCGGGAGCTCGTAAAGATCCCCCATGAAATCAAAGATGATTTTTGAACCATCCGGGTGGATATCGAGTGACATCCAGGAGCCTTCATCCGTCTGAAGGGAGATGGTACGTTCGGAGTCCAGAGGTAGGTCTTTGTGACTTTTATCTTCATCATCGTCATCGGAAATGGTGGCTGATGCGTCGGAAAAACCGAACAACAGGCCGAATCCGGATAAGCTTAGGATGAATACAATGAGTCGAAAATTTTGCAACATAACTTGTTTTTCGTTTGATTAAAATAAACCCGGAGACATCAGATCGCACAGACTCTGGCTGGAGATGATTTTTCGGGTAGAACCGGGAAGGTTTGAGAATGTAGCGTTGTTGGACGCATTACCGTAACTTTCGTTTCATCATCCGAACTAAAACTCAAGTCACGTGAAGGCCATAAAAATAGAAAATCCCGGGCAGGATTCTCGACTGAATATCGAAAATTTTCCAGTTCCTGAACCCGCCGGCAATGAGGTTTTAATCCGCGTTGAAGCAACGGCTATGAACCGTGCTGATCTGATGCAAATGGCGGGAAGATACCCGGTTCCGAAAGGCGTCACTGAAATTCCCGGACTTGAAGCGGCAGGTATCATAGAAGAAGTTGGCAGTGAGGTAACTGGTTTATCAAAAGGAGACCGGGTGTGCACGCTTCTTGATGGCGGAGGGTATGCTGAATTCGTGGTAGCTGATCAGAATATGATCATGAAAATACCCGACAACCTCAGCTTTGAACAGGCGGCTGCTATCCCGGAAGTCTTCCTCACCGCCTGGCAGGCGTTATATTGGTTGGCGGGTTTGAAAAACAAAGAAACCATTCTGATTCATGCCGGGGCGAGTGGCGTAGGGACCGCTGCTATTCAGCTGAGTAAGCACTTTTCAAATGCTAACATTGTGGTGACGGCAGGCACAGACGAAAAACTTGCTCTGTGTAAAAACATAGGGGCAAGCCTCGGCATAAATTACAAAAAGCAGGATTTTGAGAAAGTGATCTCGGATTCCCTGGGCAGATCGTATGTAGATGTGATCATTGATTTTATCGGAGCTCCATATTGGAACCAAAATTTGGAGCTATTAAATTTGGATGGACGAATGGTAATGTTGGCCATGCTCGGAGGCCCTCGCGACGAACTCAGCCTGGGCAAAATTTTGCGAAAACGACTAACGGTGATGGGATCTACACTTCGAAATCGGACCCTTACTTACAAACAAGAGCTTACCAAAGATTTTGCGGTTCACGCGTTGCCGTTATTTGCAAATGGAAAGTTGAAACCGATTATTGATCGCACCTATAATCTTGATGAGGTAGAGGTTGCCCGCCACCGGATGGAAGAAAATAAAAATGCGGGTAAGTTGGTGCTTAAAGTAGGTCAATAGTGCGGATGTAATGCCCTTCCGGAAATCTGATAAGTTCCTGGAAGAAAACGCCAAAATCTTGTCCGTTCGGTTGAGTAGGGACGCAATGCATTGCGTCCCTACGATTCATTGGTGGCCAATTACCCAATTTCCTAAATCTACTGATTTACATCAATTACCAGATCATCATGTGTTTTCTAACAGACACCAATCAAACGAAAAATTTAACCGGATTCAGCTTTCGCAAATATTTCGCACTTTTTAGCCGAACCCAACGGTAATATTTCGCAATGACCCGCTCACGTTCTTTTTGAGGTCTGTTTTCAGGTTTTTGAGGATCGAATACCATCCCTGTGCAAAGGCAGTTCTTGCGTTCGTTGCGGGTCAGAATGTCATAATTCGGGCAGCTTTTGCAGCCGTCCCAAAATGTGGAATCCTGGGTGAGTTCAGAAAATGTTACCGGTTTATATCCAAGATCGGAGTTAATCTTCATCACCGGGAGGCTGGTCGTGATGCCGAATAATTTCGAGTCCGGGTATTTTTTGCGGGAAAGCCGGAAAGCATGGGATTTGATTTGCTTTGCCAGCCCTCTGCCTCGGTAATCCTGGTGTACGATTAAACCGGAGTTAGCCACATACTTTTTCTCTTCCCAAACCTCGATATAACAAAACCCTGCAAGATTGCCGTTTTCCAGTGCGATAATCGCGTTGTTACTGCGTAGCTTCTCCTTGATGTATTCCGGGTCTCGCTTTGCGATTCCCGTGCCTCGTTTATGAGCGGCACTTTCTATGAGTTCACAAATTTCATCAGCGTATTTGATGTGTTTTTCAGAAGCTACCTGGATTTTAACAGACATTATAAACGTGGGGCATCAATGGTTTGATCACATCTTAAGAAGGCTGAGCAAAACCTTCCGGAAAGGTGGATCAAAAAAATTATTCATTTAATTGGGTTGAATCGGCAAAAATAAGGATTTATCAGGCGGATAGCACATTAATTTTTGACCGTTAGGAACGAACTTGCTCCCGGTGTAGTCTTTTAAAAACGGGAGCAAGTTTTACTGAACAGAAATGCCCCGTATCACAAGGATTCTTTAAGATTGATGATCCGGTTATAGGATTCTTCAATTTGGCTTTCAGGGATTTCGCCGGACTCAACCAAATCAACTCCAATTTGGATGACCTCTTCAACTACATTTTCATTGTAGACCAAGTTGTTGGCAAACTGAAGCATATCTGCACCTGCCAGAAATTGCCGGCGGACTCCTTCTTCAAAGCCGTATTCTTCTGTGATTTCTTCCATCTGAGGGGATTCGGCAAGGATAACACCATCAAACTGCAGCTCTTCTCTGAGCAGGTCGTTGATTATTTTGGTGGAAAGTGATGCCGGGTATTCCTCATCAAGTTCTCTGTTGAAAACATTGCTGACCATCACGATATCAACCGCATTATTATCGATGAGTTGTTGATAAGGCTCCAGTTCGACATCGTCCCATGATTCGGTTACATCCGGAATACTTCTATGGTCCTCGCCTGCGTAGCTGCCGTATCCGGGAAAGTGTTTGACTGCATTTATGACGTTGCGGTCACGGTGTTCTTTAATAAATATTGATGCTTGTTCGGCCACAACATCCGGTTCACTGCTGAAGCTTCGATTAAGTCTGCCGATTACCGGATTAGCGGGGTTGACGTAGAGATCTAAAACCGGAGCAAAATTCATATTCACGCCCACTTCTTGCAGGGTTTCAGCAATTCTGCCAGCCTGTTGCCGGGTATAATCTTCATCTTCTTCGACTCCAAGCTGCCGGTGGGAATCGGTTGTTTCAAAACCGTATCCGGTATCAAGTCGGTTTACGCGACCGCCTTCCTGATCTACAGCAACAAACAACGGAGTGTCTGCAAATTCCTGTAACGATGCGGTTAACTGCGAAACCTGATCGGGGGATTCGATATTCCGGTTTTCGTCGTCGGTCTGCATATCGGTACTGTACAGGACAACCCCGCCAAGATTGTGTTCTCGGATATCGCTGACGATACGATCATTTTCATCAATATCAGTTCCGCGGAAGCCGACCAGTATCATTTGACCGACCTTTTCCTCGAGTGTTTGGCTTTTGATTTCTTCTGTTACTCCGGAAACGGTGATTAACAGCGCCACAAAGATAAGTGAACGTAGTTTCATTGCCTGATAAATTTTAGGTGTGCAGTAGATTTGAAGGCACAGCAGTCCAAGTAGGGCCTTCTAATATTTTGATAAACCATGAATTAATCTTGTCTCAATTTAAAATCGATTTTTTTTATCAACAAATTAAAGTGAAATCCCGTATAATATGGGGCCACCTTGTTGATAATTCATTTTGTGTTTAGCCTCAAAGCTTGTTAATTTTACGTCATCCTGAAAAAAGGATATTCAACACCTTCTTTAAACATGATGCACGGTTCTTCTTGTAAAGAGGAGCTAAGAGGGAATCCCGTGAAAATCGGGAGCTGTGCCCGCAACTGTGATTCCGGTCCCTGATTGATTACTCGGGGATGGAAATCGGCACCCGCCTATGCCACTGTCAGCCAATTAAGCTGACGGGAAGGCCGCCGATTCGGAAGAGCCAGGAGACCTGCCATGCATCGAATGTTGTTACAATCTTCGGGTCAAAGATTGAACGAATTAAACACTGATGATTCATTTACTTACGCAGCTTCTGTTGATTGGGGCTGGTGGTGATATAAATAACCCAAACTCCTATACCGCTTTACCGGATACCATTTTTCTGGATGAAGTGGAAGTCCAGGGGGCAAGAATAAATGAGCCCCGAAGTATCCAACCACTCCAGATTCAGCGAATTGATTCTAATGCTATTCGCATGTCGGGAGCGAGCTCCCTCTCTGAATTACTGGAGCGACAAACCGGCATGTTTCTCAGCAATTATGGGCCGGCTGGAGTTAATTCCGCCACTCAAAGAGGCATGCCCGGCCGGCACACCCAGGTGATGTGGAACGGCATCAACATGAACAGCGAAACCCTCGGTAGTTGTGATATTTCGACCATTCCGGCGGCTATGATTTCGGATGTTGAAATGTCATCTTCGGGAAGTGCCAGTTACGGAAGTGGTGCCATAGGCGGGCAGGTGCAGCTTACTTCATCACCATTTACCGGTATTCGCGCTTCTCAGGCATTGAGTACCATTGGTCAGCGAATTACAACGGCTGAAACCGGTACGGAAGTAGGGGAATGGAATATTTTTGCTCGTGGTGTTTACGAAAACTCAGAACATGAGTTCGAATACGACGATCCGTTCTCAGCCGATAAGCTAACCCGCGACAATAATTATATTGATCAAAAAAGTATTGGCGGCGGCGCGGAAGGTGCCATTGGTGATATTCAAATTGAATCGCAACTTTGGTGGCTGGATATGGAGCGCGGTGTTCCGGGACAGACGACTTCTCCGACCCGCAGTGCTCACCAGGAGGATCGACATTTGCAGTGGATGACCGATATGCGTTATCCCGTTTCGGATAATATTGAAACCGGTATCACCGGTTATATCAAACGCCAGAATTTGGATTATTTTAATCCTTCATCAGACATTGAAAGTTACACCGAAAGCCGCGAATACCGGCTGAGACTACCTACAAATTGGGATATTTCCCCTGAACTGGATCTGCAATTTGCAGGTGAATCCGCATTGATGGAAGTAGAGTCCAGTAATTTCGGTGATAAAGACCGGGAGGTGCAAACGGGGCAGCTCAGTGCAACCTGGCAACCTCTGCAAGCACTCCGGGTATATCCGGCTGTGCGCTATGATTATTACAGCGATTTCGGTGGTGCCATGAGCGCTTCGCTCGGAGGAAATTATGAGTTGATGGATGATGCGCTATTCGCCAGAGCCTATGCCAGCCGGGATTTCAGCGCACCGACCTTTAACGATCTTTATTGGCCGCAGGCGGGTAATCCGGACCTTGATGCCGAACTCGCACACCGCTTAGAGACCGGACTTTTTTATCAACTTCAGGGAGAGGTGGCTTTACGCCTGGATGCGTTGGTATTTGTAAACCAACTTGATGATGGGATCGAATGGAGTCCGGTTGAGGGAACCTGGCAGCCGGATAATGTGGATCAGATCAACGCGCACGGCACCGAGCTTGAAACCACGGTGATGACGTATGTGCAAGGTGTAACCATCGACTGGACCAATCGCTACACGTATACGCGTTCCGAATATGGTGCCGGACACGATTTTGAAGGCAATCAAATCCGCTATATGCCTCAGCATCAATTCAATACTCGCCTGAATTTTACCCGTGATCCGGTAACCTTATCAACCGGATGGTTTGGTGTGGGTCGGCGTTATTCATCACCGGAAAACGATCCGGGAGACTCGGTTGATCCCTATCACGAATGGGACCTTGCCATTGCCTGGGAAGCAGATCTGTTCGGGTCTGAGGTCAACCTACGGTGGAATATCCATAACATTTTGGATCGTCGCTATGAAGTCGTGCCCAATTACCCGGTACCCGGAAGGCGGCACATGGCTACGCTGTCTATAGCAATTTAATCCCCCTTTATAAATCGCATCTCTCTATAGCACTATAGCTGTTGAAAAATGGCAGCTATGGCTGATTTGAATTATATCATAAATCGCAACAAACAAAAATCGACTAAACCATTATGAATAGACTGTTAATAGCACTCATTACCATTGCTTTTCTGATTTCAGCCTGTGATGATCTCGGCCTTGATCAGGATGATCCGGAAATTTCTGTAGAATTTGCCTACGAGCCTGAAGGCCCTGTTGCAGGGGATGAAATTACCCTTGATGGCAGCGAAACTTCGATCACCAATAACGGTGAAGCTGAATGGACCTGGACCCTTTCTACACCGGATGGCAGCGAAGCTGAACTCGAGGATCCCGCCGGTGAAAATACTTCATTTGTAGCCGATATTGACGGAAGTTATGACGTTACACTGAATGTAAGTGTTAACGGCGTAGAAGAAAGTGCTTCTGAAACCATTTCGGTGGGAGAAGCAGATGAGGATTGGAGTACGGCGTTTGTTTTGAGTGAAGGTCAGTTCGGAAACTCAAATGCTGATATCACCTATTACAATGCCGAAGAAGGGGAGTCAACTCAAGGCTACTATGAAGATGAAAACGGCACCCCCATCGGTGACGTAGGGCAAAGTATGTCTCTTATCGGTGATGAGGCATTTATTGTTGCCAATAACAGCCACCGGGTACATGTGGCCGAAGAGAGCGATCTTAGCCAGGTTGCCAGTATCGAAATTCAGGATGAAGCTTCACCACGATACATCGCTGGTGTGGAAGACAATCAGGCATTGGTAACTAATCTGAATAGTGAGTCTCTGGCTTTACTCGATCTGGATTCTTTTGAGCAAACCGGAACGCTGGATCTTGGAACGAGCAGTGAAGAAATCGCTACATATGGTGATCATGCCCTGATCCGCACGGATATCTTTGAAAATAACGAAGTTGTCTTGTACAACTGGCAGGAAGAAAGCATTGAAGAAACCCTCAGTTTTGATGGTGTTCCGGGCGGACTGAAAGCTGGGCCTGATGCTGAGACCGCATGGATTTGGGTATCAGAGTCTGATTACCTGAGCGAGCGAGAAATTGCGACCGGCGATGAACTACAGCGAATTGATCTGCCCGAATCCGTCAGCGATATCACCTATGATGAAGAAAGCGATATGATTTATGCGGTTTCAGGAAGTGGCATCATGACCATTGACAAAGATGGCGGTGAGGTTGAAGACGCAGATTTCATTGAACATGAAGGTCTGTCTTTTGTTGGCTTTGATGATGCCTCCTCTGCCTACCTGCTTGCCGGAGAGGGAGCCGACTTCGAAACACGCGACGATGTCATGGTCTTTGATCTTGAAGGAGGTCACTTAGATACCTTCGAAGCAGGCTATGGCCCGAGAGCTTTCCACTTTACGGCTCAATAACTTTTGTTGATTCGATCCAAATCAAACTTACATGCCAGGGCAATCCGGGGGATAACCGGATTGCCTTTTTTGATGGTGCCAATCTCAGCTAATCACTCGAGATTATGGTGATTTTATTTTGTTTACGCCATTCAAAGGCAATCAGTAAAACGGTAGCAACAATCAAGGGGAAGATGAAGTAGTAGAGGCGGAAAAGTATCAGTGAAGTCAGGATTTCACCGGATTCCATAAACGGAATCAAAAACAACAGGATGATAGTCTCAAAAACGCCAAGTCCGCCGGGTATCTGGGTCATAAGGCCTGTCATGAATGCAATGGCATAAATCCCGATGAAATAAATGTAGCTAACCTCAGATGTCGGAGGTAGCAGTAAAAACAATACAGCCGAAGATAGAATCCAGTCCATGCACGAAACGCTCAATTGGCCGAATGCCAGTTTGGTGCTCGGAAAATGAAAGACCCTTTCGCGAAACTGTACAGTACCTGTAATAAGAGTGGTGAGCACAAAATAGACGATGAGTGCCGCCAAAAATATCCAGCCCAGAGTTTGCAGGCTTACTATCGGGATGGGCAGGTCAATATAATCGGGGATGCTCATGGATTTAAACAAGAATGAGGCACTGCTAACGGCCATCAGTCCAATCCACATGGAGAGTGCGGTAAATGCCACTATGTTGGTCACACTCAACCCTGAAATTCCCATAGTGCTGAAAATACGGTAGCGCATCGATCCGCCTACCAGCAAGGTAGGGCTGATGTTGTGGCTAAAGGCATATCCGAGAAAAGAACCGAACGCAATTTTTCGCCACGGGAGCTTCTCATTGAGATAGGCGAAAGCAAGTCTATCGTAGAAAGTCAGCGTGATATACACACAGATCACAAGTACCAGCGCAAACAGGTATTGCCATGTCGGTAGCAATTTAAGGTGATCTAACAGCTGTTGGACGCTGTAATCCTGAATTTCTCCATACAGAATGTATACAGCTGCTCCGAAGAGTAATAAACT
The DNA here is from genome assembly GCA_007135115.1 of Balneolales bacterium. Lineage (GTDB taxonomy): Bacteria > Bacteroidota > Rhodothermia > Balneolales > Natronogracilivirgulaceae > SLJN01. Next base: position 12,316 of record SLJN01000389.1, on the reverse strand, counting down.
TATAACCGGTAAAAATTTTTTTAACCTGCTACGCATTAAATAATTGGGCGATAAATGGGGATGTTCAAATAATTCAACTAAGTAGACACCTGCTCCAATCCGTCTTTTGGAAGGTGATGTATACAACCATGCGATAAGGTGTCAGAATTCCTGTAATCGGATTGCGGGGGATAATAAGAAATTGAAACCAAGATTAGTAATTCTTATGCTTGAGAGCCTCAAAATTACGATATTTAAAAGATTGTGCGGATTGAGTGTTTTCAGAATAAAGTAATCCGGTTTTGACTTCAACATGGTGAATAAGGTGAACGCGACTACGAACGAAAGAATTTTCAGGCGAAAGCGAAATGCTCTGGTAGAAGAGCTTAGAGAAAAAGGAATTAAAGACGATTCGGTGCTAAAAGCCATCGGTGCCATACCTCGCCATGAGTTTGTGGATTCTGCGCTCTGGCATCGTGCCTATGAAGATAGTGCCCTGCCTATCGAAATGGGCCAGACCATTTCCCAACCCTTTACAGTTGCCAGTCAGACGGAGCTCATGCAAGTTAAACCCGGCGATAAAGTTTTGGAAATTGGTACGGGATCAGGATATCAATGCGCGGTGCTTTGTGAGATGGGAGCAAAAGTGTATACGGTTGAGCGTCATCGTGAATTGACCGAACGCTCCCGGCAAATTCTGCACAAGCTTGGGTACAGAGCCATGTTTAAATGCGGGGACGGAACCCTGGGATGGTCGGCTTATGGTCCTTATGATGCTATCGTAGTAACGGCCGGTGCACCTGTTGTTCCGGAGGACTTGCGCGAACAGTTAGCCGTAGGTGGCCGGCTTGTTGTTCCGGTTGGCGATGAAGAACGCCAATTGATGCTGCGTATCGTTCGAACCGATGATGAATCTTTTGAACAGGAACAGTTTGCACACTTTAAATTTGTACCACTCATAGGTAAACAGGGGTGGGGGCATTGAGCCGGAACTCAGAAAAACAAAATCAGATGGAGCAACAGGAGGCCGGACAAGAGGACCGGCATCAAGTCGAAAGCCAGGATCAGACAAAAATTACCGAGGGACCGTGGATCATCATCAAGGGGTTTTTTATGGGTTCGGCAGATGTAGTACCCGGTGTGAGCGGCGGCACTATGGCTCTTATTCTCGGTGTTTATGCCCGGCTGATCAATGCCATTAAGTCGGTAAACTCCCGCGCAGTAAAATATGCTGCGACATTGCGCATCCGGGAGCTATTTACGGAGGTCCATTGGCTTTTTCTTGCTTTTTTAGGGATGGGGATGGCTTTGGCCGTTGTGTTTTTTACTCGAGTGGTGCCTCTTCATGAATTAATGTATACCCATCCGGAACGCGTTTATGGGTTGTTTTTCGGGCTGATCACCGGCTCGGTTTTTCTGCTTGCCTATAGTCTCAATGCCTGGCGTTGGAAACCGATACTGGCAATGATCGGAGGTACTGCTTTTGGGCTTAGAGTTGTCACTCTGGTTCCCACCGATACTCCCGAAACGGCCTTTTTTGTTTTTGCAAGTGGAGCGCTCGCCATTACGGCCATGGTACTCCCCGGTATTTCCGGCTCTTTCATATTGCTCATCTTGCAAAAATACGATTACATCCTCGGGAACATCAGTTTACTGGGTACTTCGGATACGTTATCGGCCATGATGGTACTTATCCCTTTTGGACTGGGCATGATCACCGGAATCGTACTGTTCACCCGCCTGCTCTCCTGGATGCTTAAAAACTACTATGTGGCAACGCTATCGGTGTTGATTGGATTTATGATCGGGTCATTATATGTGATATGGCCGTTTCAGGACCGGGAATTTGCCGAATCCGTTCGGACCGAGCAGGTTGCAATAAATGATGAGTTGGTTGAGCGTATAGAAGCTGGATACCAGCCCTATGATCCCCTTGAACGCAAAGAGTTGGGCGAGATTAAAAACCCCGATGCACCGGAGTCAGAGCAGGAAATTGAAGTTAAAACGATTTCAATGAAACTAATCGGGAGTGAGCCTTTCTGGCCGTCCTGGGATCAGGCATCTCATGATGAGCGACTGAGTGATGGAACCAACTCTATTTTTACGGGTTTAATCTTTATGATGGGTGGATTTTTGTTGGTTGGTTTTCTGGGTTATATAAGTAATTGGAAGATTGTATGAGTCTTTAATTTAAGCCGGATCCTGCGGAAACTTACCCGATTACAAAATCATATAAACCGATGCATCAAATTGTGCGTTATAGGTTTAGGAATGATTAATTGCCTACAGGCATTGTAATTATAGAGTCTATTTGATATTCTGTCTATCGATTCTGTAAAAATCATTTTATCACTTATTAACAGGGAGATACAACATGTTGGAGTTAACAAAAATTCTTGTACCGACTGATTTCGAAAAAGCAGCACAAAATGCTTATGTGCATGCCAGTCAGCTCGCTGAAAAGTTTGGTGGATCTGTCGATTTACTTCATGTGGTTCCTACCCACAAGTATTTTCATGAAAGCATGAAGACTGTTGGTTACCCGCTGTCTTTGGAGGATGATGTGTATCCGAAAATCACCAAAAAAGCTAAGGAACACATCGCTGAGGAGATGACAAAGTATATCGACGAGAAGTATCGTGGAGAAACGATTGTAAAAATCGGACCGAAGCCTTCTGAAGTAATTTTGGAAACGGCAAAAAAAATTAAAGCCGATATGATTGTGATGGGAGGCCACAACAATGATCCTTCCGAAATGATTTTGGGAACGGTTACTGATCGTGTAATCCGCCGTGCTCAGATCCCGGTACTTTCCATTCCACCGGATATCAACGCTGAGTCGGTAAATAATATCGTCATCCCCACCGACTTTTCTGATCACTCCTTGAAAAGCGTATTTGCCGCGGTACGATTCGCCGCTTCAATGAAAGCCACCATAACATTCCTCCATGTGATGGAATTGTATGGCAATTATAGTGAAAGTCAGCACAAAACGTTGAGCCGGGATGAGTCCAATGATATGCGCAAACGAATGTACGATCGCATCAAGGATTATCTGAAAGAAAATTCCGATAATCAATGCACAATCCAATCCGAAACAAGCGGTGATGAGTTCGTGTTTCAGGATAACGGAAACGAAGTGAAAATTCCGGTCAAACTTGAGGTAACCCGAGGCATTTCATCACACTACGAAATCGTAGACTATGCTAATAACAATGCTGATATGGTTGTAATAACCACCCACGGGCGCTCCGGACTGGCACATTTCTTCCTGGGTTCAACCACCGAAAAAGTTATACGGTGGTCGAGAAAGCCAGTGCTAACAATCCGTAGCATTACAAACAAATAGTCCGTTTCGAAAGCACCTGAGTGTGTATTGAATTTGACAAAACCGGCTGTCTTATAATCAAGGCAGTCGGTTTTTTTGTGGATGAAAGCCATTCGAAATTTTTGATCTGATCCGCCGGTTTTATATTTTATTAAATGAATTAGTGTGATTTTAATGCAGTTGTTTGCAGAAGAAATGGTTAGTGCAAATTAGTTATCACCAAGTGTAGGTGATCCGGTTTTGCGCAATTTGACGTGATCATATTTAAGGTAGTTGGAATACCTGAATTCAATACATGAATTAACTTAAACAATTCCTGTTTAACAGCTCGAGGCCAAGCATCTTCCAATTATTGTTGATGCGAAAGTTTTTATAATCCGGGATTGAAGTAATAAATCCATCAATTGGTTTAAGGATTAATCAAACCTGGTTTAGTTCGGCTCTCCGGTTCATTTCACGAGTAAAATAATGGTAACGACTCTGTGGTGAACGAATAATTCTAAATCTTGCAGCCTATGCCCAAATTTTACGGAGTTCTATGAGGAAAACATCGCTACTGTCTCTTTTCTTACTTACCGGGTTGTTCATTTTTAACTCTGTTGAATCGCTCGCGCAGCAAACACAACAAGATCGGCTGCGCCAGTTTTCTCAAGAGAAGTCTGATAAACTGCAAAACCAACGTGTCCAGGCTCACCAAAAAGCCGAACGAATAGGGTTGCCCGTTCGGGTTGAACTGGATGATGGCAGAATTATAGAACTTCAACGCTTTGAAAATGACAGACCTGTCTACTTCGAAACACACAATCTGGGTGGTGCCGTAACCTCTTCTGTAGATGCATTATGGCCCGAAGGTGACCTCGATCTTGATCTAACCGGAAGCTCACAAACACTCGGTATGTGGGATGGCGGTTTAATACGCGAGTCGCATCAGGAATTTGAGGGCCGGGCTGAACAAAAAGATGATGCAACTTCATTAAGTGATCATGCAACTCACGTGGGCGGAACTATGATAGCCGCAGGAATTGAAGAAGAAGCCCGCGGGATGTCCTACGAGGCCAACCTCGATGCTTATGACTGGAATAATGATCTGGCAGATGCAGCCAGTGCTGCTGCCGACGGAATGTTGGTTTCCAATCATTCCTACGGTCTAATTATAGGATGGCGTTATGATCAAGTAGATGAAGCATGGTATTGGTATGGCAACCCTGAAATCAGCGAAACTGAAGATAACTTGTATGGCCTTTACTTTGATAGGCCGAGAGACTGGGATGAAGTAGCGTATAATGCCCCGAACTACCAGATTGTGCAATCGGCTGGAAACAGTAGATTGCAGGGGCCGCCCAATCAACCAGTGGAGCATTATGTGTACGATCCGCAAGAGGAAGACTGGGTTGAATCCGAAAAAGTTAGAGATTTGGATGGGGGGCCGGACGGCTTTCAATCCATAGGAGGCAGAGCAGTAGCAAAAAACGTTTTAACCGTCGGCGCAGTAGAGGGGATTGACGGAGGTTATGAGGAACCCGGTGACGTGGTTATGTCCAACTTCAGCAGTTGGGGGCCTACTGATGACGGCCGCATAAAGCCCGAAATCGTTGCCAAAGGAGTTGGAGTGTTTTCTCCTTACTCGAGTAACGATACCGATTATGCTACGATACAAGGGACGTCGATGTCATCACCGATAGTTAGTGGTACTATTGGGCTGCTTCAGGAACTGTATATCGAATTGCACGAGCAACCGCCGCTTTCTTCTACCATTCGGGCACTGCTGACACACACGGCGGATGAAGCCGGTCTCGAACACGGACCCGACTATCAGTTTGGCTATGGTTTATTGAATGCTGAAAGAGCAGCTGAAACCATCCAAAATGCAGCCGAGGATGAAGGAGATCTTGTAGAAGAGCTTACGCTAAATGATGGTGATCAGTTGGAATACAACATATCCAGCGATGGAGAAACCCCGATTCAGGCTACGATAGCATGGACGGATCCGGCAGGGGAGAGTCTGCCAACGACTGAATTGAACCCGGATGATATCATACTCGTGAACGATGTGGATTTACGCATCGAAGGACCGGATGAAACGGTTTACGAACCCTATGTACTCGATCCCGACAATCCCGATCAACCAGCTGAAACCGGGGATAATGTAGTTGATAATATTGAGCAGGTTTTTGTTGAAGAACCGGAGGAAGGCGATTATATAGTTCAAATCTCCCATAAAGGGGATTTAGAGGATGGAAGCCAGGATGTGTCTCTTATAGTCACAGATGTTCAGGAAGCCGAGTTTGATAATCCGTTTGCCGGCGGGATTGGGATATCGTCAGATCCCTTTCAGATAGAGTCGGCCGAGCAGTTGGATGAAGTCCGAAATTTTATGGACTCGCATTTCATACTCACTGATGATATCGATTTGGAAGAAGTGGACGATTTTGAGCCAATTGGTGAGTTCATATTTACCGATGATGAAATCATCATGGATCCATTTGAAGGCAGCTTCGACGGAAACGGGTTTGCTATTAAAAATCTATCTATTGAAGGTGCCGAAGGTTATGCGACAGGGTTATTTGCAATGATCGGAGGTGTCGGGGTAATAGAGGATGTTGAGTTTGAGAGTGCATCGATTAAAGGAAATGGCGACCGTACCGGCACTCTTGCAGGAGTTAATTTGGGGCAAATTATAGAGTCTCATGTTACCGGTGATGTAGAAAATGAATATTCGATAACAGGTGGACTATCAGGTCAAAATCAGGGTCTGATATATGAGAGTAGCGCCGATGTTCAGGTAGATGGAGATAGGCAATCAGGTGGTTTGATAGGTTGGAACACCGGAGGTGGGCTGATAGAAAATGCTCACGCTTACGGTGATGTTTCGGGTACGTCTCTTGTCGGAGGCTTACTGGGTGTTAACAACGAATCTACCGTCCGGACATCATCAGCTGAAGGGCAGGTTGAAGGAGATTTGTGGGTTGGTGGTTTGGCCGGTGACAGCTACTTCTCACTTGTAGAAGAGTCTTTTGCTTCGGGTGAAGTTACAGGTGGCGATCAAGCAGGTGGTTTGATAGGATCGAAAAACGGTCACCTCATCAACAGTTATGCCACGGGAGCTGTTGAGGCAGAAGATATGGCTGGTGGATTAATCGGAAACCTCTACCACGAAGATAATATAGGTGACCAGGAGTACACTGTTGAACGTACCGTAGATGATCACTATGAATTTGATGCCGATAAAGTTGACCGTAGCCAATGGGCGGTAAGAAGTTCGGAAACTGAAGATGAGATTGATGGCGAAATCGTTCTTCAAACATCCTATTCGGCGGGGAGTGTCACAGCTGAGGAGCAGTATGCAGGATTTATAGGGTATAATTCCGATCCGGATGCTGAGATCGAATATACGTATTGGGATACCGAATCTTCGGGACTCACCGAAGGCGTTTATGAAGGAAGTTCAGAGGGTATTACCGGTCTGGAAACCGATCAAATGACCGATGAAAACGCCTTCAATTATTTGGAGGGGTTTAACTTTATAGATCTCTGGCAACTTACTGAAGAAGATTACCCCTCATTGCATTGGCATGATGTTGAAACCGTTGATCCGCCCTCAAGAGAAGTTACTTTCCGGGTAAATATGGAAGTTCAGCAGGAAATGGGGTTTTTCCGTCCGGATGAAGCCGGCGACGAAGTTGCTCTTATAGGAGAATTCAACTCATGGGATTCCGATGATGCCACGCTTGAATCGGATCAAGAAGATGACTATCTCTATACCAAAACCATAGATCTGCCCGGCAGTGAAGGAGATGAGGTAGAATATAAATTCAAGATGGAAACCGGTGATCAAAGGCCGCTACCGGATGACGGAATTGAAATACTCGATGATGATCCCGATATAAACAGAGTAATTGAGCTCGGTGAGCCCGACGAGCAAATGGAGCTGGATGTTGTTTATTTCAGTGACATCGAAGAAGCAGAGCCTGTTTTTGCAGGAGGTGATGGAACACCCGAAGAACCGCATCAAATAGCTGATTCCGAACAGCTCGATTATGTCCGGTATTTCATCAACGACCATTTTATTCAGACCGATGATATCGATTTATCTGATTACGATAATTTTATTCCTATTGCTAACAATGCGCCGGGTAACTTTGGCGGCGAATACGATGGCGACGGCTATGAAATCAGTAACTTGAGTATTCAGGCAGAAGGCGAAAGTGAAGGTGTTGGTTTGTTCAGCATTATTGATGAAGATGGTGTTGTAACAGACCTGACACTGACGTCAGCTTCTGTAACCGGAGATGCGAATGCATTAGGAGCAATAGCAGGAGTAAATGCCGGTGAAATATTAAATGTTTCTGTAGATGGTCAGGTAAACGCACATATTGCTGCCGGTGGAATCGCTGGTGTCAATGAAGGGCTCATCTACGATTCGGATGCTTCTGTTGAAGTCCACGCCGTTGATGATGGAGGTGGAATTGTTGGGCTGCTTACTCCTAATAGCACGGTTATGAGCTCAACTGTAGATGGAAATGTTAATGCATCAGCGGGAGCCGGTGGCGCTGTAGGATTTAATCTTGGTGGTCTTGTTCAGGATGTTCAGTCAGATGCTGAAGTGATCGGAGAAATTTATGCCGGCGGATTGATTGGTATTCAGATGAGTGGGTTTACCCATAGTTCTTCAGCCCATGCAACCGTAGAGGGCGAAAATTCGGTTGGAGGATTAATAGGCGAATTGTCAGAGGGAGAAATTAATCTTTCTTACTCGGATAATTATGTTCAGTCAGAAAGTTCAGCTGGTGGCATAGTTGGTATGGCAAGAGGGTTGGTCAAAAACTCATACACGGTTTCTGAAGTTCATGCAGATGTATTTGCCGGTGGAATTGCCGGAATGCTTTTGGAATTGGGCGACGATGACCCGGATGTTTTAAAAACGGTCGAATTAGATGAGAGCAGGCCTATTGCTAAAAAGTATGCTGAGGAAATTCCGGAAACAGATCTAACGCGAAGTGAAATCAGCAATAGCTATACTGCCGCTCAAATGGAAACCGTCCAAGAGTCCGGGGCTTTTGTGGGTTTGAGACTGGAAGAAACGGATATCAATAAGAGCTACTTCAATAGTGGTATTAGCAATCATGTGGAACCTGTTGGAGAAGGTTCTGCTGAAGGTGTGAAAGAATTATCCGTTGCAGAAATGCAGCAAGCTGGAAGCTTTGAGGATTGGGATTTTGATGAAATCTGGTCCATCGAAGAAGGTGAGTCATTTCCTTATTTGAAAGATATCGGAACACCGTTTGATGTTCCCGAGACTGATATTCAGATCGTCCACAACTCAGCTGACCCTTCCATAGAGGAGATTGAATTCATTATTGATGGTCAGATCGAAGAGCAGATAAATTTTCGATCAGCAACCGATTTCCGAAGTATAGATCCCGGAAATTACGAGGTGATCATCAGAACGGTTGAGGAGGAGCCTGACACCCTTCATCAACAGAATGTGCTCGCCGGAAATTCTGATCGCATGCAGGCTACTTTCTACGGAGTTCATGATGAGGATTTTGCCGAAAATCCGGATGAACATGAAACCGATCTGGCAATGCATACCATTGATAATTTGGTTGAACAATCAACGGTAGAAGGCGGTGTTACTTCAAAAATCGCTCACTTTTCCACCGATCTGCGATCCATAAATTTGAGTCTGCAGGATACTGATGAAATCATTGCTGAGAGTCTTGAGTACGGAAGCCTCAGTGGTTATCTCCAGCTTGATGCGGAAGATCAAACATGGACTATGACCGAATATGAGACGAATGATTTCATTAACGATTTCGAGATGGATATTGAACAGTTTGAAGACGAGACGGTGATTATGCAAACCAGTGGGTTCTATGATCCGGGTTCAAATCAGGACGGGGCATCCTTAATTATGATGGCCATTCAGGATGATGGCTCGGTTCACGAGGTACAGATGGCAACTTCTTCGGATGAGATGGCCGATGTTCCGGATCAGGTAGAGTTGTCTCAAAATTACCCAAACCCTTTCAATCCGGCTACAACGATCGAATATGCCGTACCTGAAGAATCGGATGTCCGGCTGGAGGTTTACAATATACTTGGGGAGCGAGTCACTGTACTGGTTGATGAAACCGTTCAGGCAGGGACCCACGAAGCCACATTTGATGCAACGGATATGGCCAGCGGTGTTTATATTTATCGCTTGCAGGCAGGTGATGAAACCTTTACACGGCAAATGACCTTCGTAAAGTAAGCTTAAGTGCATTGTACTTACAAGTAATAGGTTATGTGAAGAATATGATGCTATTCACGTATTTCAACACCTCAATTTTGAAATACTCAGCTTTTCTGGCTACGTTTGGAACTCCGGAAGGTTTTATCACTCACTGAATAAAGAAGATAAATTATGATAGCTGTTGGTGTTACGGGGGGTATTGGTAGTGGAAAAACACTACTCTGTGAAACCTGGCAAAAAATGGGTGCAGAGTGGATGAATGCCGATATCGAAGCCCGGACATTAATGGAGACGGATCAGGAGCTGGTTGGGCAAATAATTGAGCGGTTCGGCGAAAAGGCTTATGATGAAAAGGGGAAGTTAAACCGCAAATACTTATCCCGTGAGGCGTTTGAGAACAATCGAATTGAGGAGTTGAACAAACTGGTTCATCCCGCGGTGCACCGGGAAACCTTGCGAAGAATAGAAAAGGCCAAACAAAAGGGCACCGAAGTATTCATCAAAGAAGCGGCGTTATTACTCAAATACGGCCGCCCCGAAAATCTTGATATCATTGTGGTTGTGACAGCACCGGAACATCTGCGTATCAAAAGAGTAGCCGAAAGAGACGGTCTGACAACCGAGGAAGTAAAAGCAAGAATCACCCGACAGCAATTGCAATCTGAATTGGCCGAATATGCTGATTACCTTATCGAAAATGATTCGGATCAGGCAACTTTCATCGAGCAGGCAAATAAACTATACCAAAAGCTGATTCAATAGGGCTGATGGCACACGAATTTACGCCAAATATTTTTGCGGGAGACGGAATCATCTTGTCTCTATTCCAAAAAGAAGATGTTGAGCCACTGCATAAAATAATTCATCGAAACAAAAGCCATCTCGCCGCCTGGCTGCGTGCTGTTGGGAATCCTTCAACTTTGAAAGAAGTACATCAGTATGTTAAAGACAACCAAAAGCGAAGCCGGGATGCATTGTCGGAGTCATTCAGATCTCATCCGGGTTTTGAACTTGCCATCAGAAACGACGGCGAGCTTGTTGGTATGATTGGATTTCAGGGCATACACTGGGGCAACCGATTAACGGCTTTAGGTTATTGGATTATTCCCGAAAGTGAGGGCAGAGGGATCGTCACAAAAGCGTGTAAGGCAATGGTCACATACGCATTTGATACGCTCCATTTAAACCGAATTGAGATTCAATGTGCCGAAGATAATCCGGCCAGTATGGGAATTCCGGAACGGTTAGGATTCCATAAAGAGGCGATATTGGCTGAGGTCGAGCGTCGAAACGAAGGTTACGTTTCGCATTACCTTTACCGCATGCTTAGATCAGATTGGCAAAAATGAACTGTTGAATTGGAAGCGCTTTTCTGTTTAAATTAGAAGGGTATGACAATTAGCTTGCCCGTTTAGTTGTAGTAACTCCATTAATTGAGGTGGATACATTTTATACTTTAGTGGTGAAGAATCTCACCTATTTATTTTAGCACTTGAACCAACCGACGGGCATGATTGTTGAGAAATGTAAATGAGATCTTAAAGTCAAAAAAATCAGGGAAGTAAATTATGGTATCTCGTAATGTAGATCGACTCATTACTCTGGAAGAACATATTATTCAGAGTCAGAACAGGTTTCGTGGGGCAACCGGTGAGTTATCCCAATTATTGAGAGATATTGGGCTTGCTGCAAAAATTGTCTCAAGAGAGGTAAACAAAGCCGGTATAACCAATATTCTTGGTCTTGAAGGCTCCGAAAACGTGCATGGCGAGCATGTAAAAAAACTCGATGTTTTTGCGAACGAACAGATGCGGCACGCATTGAGCCGATCCCAAATTACCTGTATGATGGTTTCGGAAGAAGATGATGAGCCCGTAAAAATGGAGAGCAGCTCCGGAAAATACATCGTCTTCGTCGATCCGTTGGACGGCTCTTCTAATATTGATGTAAATGTTTCCATTGGAACCATTTTTTCCATCTTCAGAAGAAAATCCCACCGTGCTGATTTACCCGATGATGATGATATCTTACAATCCGGTCTGGAACAAGTAGCCGGGGGATACGTGCTGTACGGATCAAGTACGATTCTCGCTTATACCACTGGGCTGGGAGTAAGTGTATTTACCCTTGATCCGAGTATCGGGGAGTTTTTCCTTTCGGATAACAACATTCAAATCCCTGAGCACGGAAGCTATTACAGTATCAATGAGGGTAGTTTCACTACCTGGAGTAAGGGCCTGCAAGAATACATTAAAAGCTGCAAAGTCGAAGACAAAGATTCTGGTAAACCATACAGTGCCCGATATATTGGTTCAATGGTCGCCGATGTTCATCGAACCTTACTAAAGGGAGGCATATTTATTTATCCGGCCACCCAAAAGCATCCGAATGGCAAATTGCGACTGATGTATGAATGTAATCCATTGGCGTTCATAATTGAACAGGCCGGGGGAATGGCTACCGATGGCGCCCAACGGATACTGGAAATTCAGCCGAATGAAATACATCAAAGTACACCCATTTTGCTGGGCTCACCCAAGAATGTTGAAGAAGCAGAACGGTACATGAAAGCTTATGCCGAAGAAGGAGTTGCCGGATAGAGACTCAATTCTTTAAGGGTTCGGTTTAATTTAGCATAATCCGACATCCCGGTTGGCATACCATTTCCTGCAGGTGTATCTTTGCACCGTTCTTAAAGACTTAAGATCTGAACTTAATTAAGGTCCATTTGGCTGAATAGCTCGATGGACCTTAATTTTGTAGGATTACTT
>SLJN01000239.1 GCA_007135115.1 Balneolales bacterium | reverse complement strand
CTGTTTTGATAACACCCGACTTTTTTTCCTGAATTTTCAAAACCTGAATCAATTAAATCAGTATGTTATGGCTGAAAAATCCGGATTTTATCAAAAGTTCGGATGGGTCTGGTCTCGTAGAGACATTTTGTAGGTAGCAAGAAGATTAATTAAGAATCTTCAATGTTACGTTAGTAACATCTTGTGAACTACAGGGGTGAAATTAGGCTACGATTTGGTTAATTGGGCACCGGGTGCTCACCAAACGCTCCTAACGGAGCGTGAGCTACTGGTTGGTGTGCTTTGGGCTACCCACCATAAGTCCCTACGGAACTGTTGGATAACCGGAATTGAATAGAGCGGGGTATCCAAATTTTACTTCTTATCCTCGTTGCTTGTCAACGATCATTATTTTGATTTCAAGAAAAGGAATAAGTCAGTACTAAAATCAACCGGCTCAAACGCTATCAACAAGTCGCCTTTACTTTCAATAAGTAAAAATCAAATAACTGATAAATCGGTGCGCAACCTCGTTAATCCACGGCCTCCTTCGTCGGTAGGGGGTACAGCGCGGTTAAATCAACTACAAACGTGGATGCGGGAATTTTTCCTGGTCTGTAATGGCTTCCAGTTTCCCCGGCTGCCACCATTTTTTTCTCACGATGTTGATGTTATAACTTTGCCGGTCAAGTTTTTTGGTGACGTACACGTCAATACCGTCTTGCTGTATATGGGTATAATTCTGATTCGATTCGGGCTTGCCCGCGGTTACTTTCAGATCATTGAGCTCTGCGCCGTCAATCGTTAGCGCCTGGTTATTTTCCATGGCTACTTCCAGCGCATCCGGTTCTATGTAGATGCCTTTATAGTTTTCAAACAAATTCATATCAATCCACTTTTGATTTCGTAAGTTAAAGCCTTCTCAGAATCACTTAAATATATTACTCGTTACAGCACCGTATGCTCAGCCACGATATAAAATTAGATTCGTATAACACCTTTGGCATTAAAACGACGGCGAAGGTATTATTTTCATTTACAACACCGGAACAGCTTCAGGAATTTATTCAATCCGATAAAAAGGATCCCGGTTCCGTCATAGTTCTTGGCGGAGGGAGTAACATCCTCCTGACCGAGCCCCTTGAAAGGGCGATCATCCACCCCAATAACCGGGATATAGAAGTGGTCGAGGAGACGACCACCGAGGTGGTGGTACGAGCCGAAGCCGGTTTGGTTTGGGACGATTTGGTTCACTTTGCTCTTGATCACCAATATTATGGAATTGAAAACCTGTCGATGATTCCGGGTAATTGTGGCGCCGCTCCTATCCAGAATATCGGCGCTTATGGTGTGGAGCTCTGCGAAGTTTTTGAAAAACTTGAGGCCATAGATTTACAAACCGGCGCCCTGGTCAGTTTTTCAAAGCAAGAGTGTGAGTTCGGCTATCGGGATAGTGTGTTCAAAAACCAGGCAAAAGGGCTTTACTGCGTAACCGATATTTATTTGCGACTTTCCAAAATACCCCGGTTGCAAATGAGTTACGGAGCTATTCAAAAAACGCTGGACCAAATGGGCGTTTCCTCACCTGATTTGGGGGATGTCAGCAAAGCTGTCCGGCATATCCGAAGCAGTAAACTTCCGGATCCTGAAACTACCGGAAATGCGGGAAGCTTTTTCAAAAATCCGGTGATTGAAACCGATTTTTATCAGTCTTTGATAAAGCGCTGGCCGGAGATGCCATCCTATCCGGTTTCGGAAAACAAAGTTAAGGTGCCTGCCGGTTGGTTAATCGATCAGGCCGGGTGGAAGGGTTACCGCCATGGTAACGCCGCCGTTCACGACCTTCAGGCGTTGGTGTTGATTAATCTCGGAAACAGCTCAGGCCGAGAGGTGATGGAGCTGGCAAAGAAGATCCGCATGGATATCTACGAGCATTTTGGCATCCGGCTGGAGCCCGAGGTTAATATTTGGGACCGGTGCGGCCGGAATATCGAACTGTAACAACCGGGTAAAATAAAAAAGGCGGCACCCGAAATCGGACACCGCCTTAAATCATGTTGGATTACTTTCAGTATTAATACAGCCACCGCAAATGGCGACGGTATTCGTACAGGAAGTTATTTATGATTTGTTCTCGGGTCATGTCGGTAACATCTGTTTCCGTGGGACCGTCTTTGAGAAAAACTTCCGCCCGGTGGATTTGACCTTTTTCATCACTTAAAGGTATAATTGGAAAAGCAAAGTCGCGCTTTTTATATACCCTCGCTTTGATGGCGTAATAAAATTCCAGGTCGCCATCATGGAACACTTTTACGGTAGCTCCTGCCTTGTCGGTTTCCAGATCAACGTCGCGGTTATAATTTTGTAGTTCTTCAGCAATTTCCTCGAATGCCGGGACCACTACATCATGTATAAATTTCTTGATCCGGATTTTACCTTCTTCACCACGGTTCTTTTTTTCTTTGAACCTCTCAACATCGTTTAACAATTCCTTCAATTCATATCGCCATTCGCTACTCATAATACTTCCCATGTTGATTTAAAGAAGGACCGGATTTAACCCGGCCCTTCGATTAGAACTCCATATATCAAGAGAAATGGTTATTCCTCTTTAGGTTTTTTTGCCGAATAGTGGCGCTTGGACGCAATTTTTTCGGTTGACTCTTTGTTAAGTGCGCGATACATACTAAAGGCCATTATCAATAGCACTGCTGCAAATGGAAAGCCGGTTGTAATTGCAGCGGTTTGCAATGCTTCGTGACCTCCTGCAAGAAGAAGTACAGCAGCAACAGCCCCTTCAGACAGAGCCCAGAAAACACGCTGCCCGCGAGGCGGGTTTGGATTACCGCCGGATGCAAGCATATCAATTACCAGTGAGCCGGAATCAGAAGAAGTGACAAAAAATGTTACAATCAACAACGTTGCCGCTATTGAACTCAATGTTGCAAGCGGCAGAGACTCGAGCACGCCAAACAACATTTCCGGATCTTCCAGCCCTGATATTTCAGCAATGCCTTCCATTTCAAAAAACAGGCCGGTGTTACCGAATACCGTCAACCAGATAAACGTAAAAGAAGTGGGAACCAACATTACTCCGATTGCAAATTCCCTAATGGTTCGACCTCTCGAAACTCGTGCAATAAACATTCCCACGAAGGGTGACCAGGCGATCCACCAGCCCCAATAGAAAAGGGTCCAGGCACCTTGCCACTCGGTTGTTTCGGTATCGATCCAGAAAGTAGTTTCCACGACGTTCTGAACATATGTGCCTATATTAACCATCAGGGAGTTCAGCAATAACAGAGTGGGGCCGGCTATGAAAACAAACACCACCAGAATACCGGCCAGGGATAAGTTAAAATTACTTAACCGGCGTATTCCTTTATCAAGGCCCAGCCAAACTGATATCGTAGCGAATAAGGTAATGATTGCAATCAGTATAACCCATAGAGTCACATCGTTCTCAAAACCGAATAAGTAACTTAAGCCGGCGCCGACCTGTGTCGCACCGATTCCCAGAGAGGTAGCTACCCCGAACATGGTTCCGAATACCGCCAGGATATCTATAGTGTCTCCGAGAGGTCCATATATTTTATTTCCCCAAATCGGATAAAATGCGGAACGTATAGACAGAGGCAATCCGCGGCGGAAGTGAAAGTAAGCAAGGGACATTCCTACAATGATGTAGATAGCCCATGGATGAATACCCCAGTGGAAAAATGTAAAGAGCATAGCCTCATCAAACGCGGCACTTGAGGCCTCTTCTGCTCTCGGAGGCCAGATGTAATTCCATATCGGTTCAGCTACACCATAAAAAATTAAACCAATTCCCATTCCAGCAGAGAAAAGCATCGCGAACCATGAAAAATAACTATACTCCGGTTCGGAGTCATCCGGACCCAGCTTAATGTCTCCGTACTTACTAATTGCAATCCCCAAGACAAAAATCACAAAAACGGCTACTGCAATAATGTAAAACCATCCAAAATTGACCACGATGAAATCTTGCACCGCTTCGAATACCACATAGGTAGCATCAGGAGCGATAACACCTATAAAAACGAAGCCCAGGATTATTACAATAGATGTAAAAAAGACAGTAGGGTTGACTTGCAGGTTAAATTTGTCGGCAAGAGACTTCATAAGTTCTTCCTTGTTAATCCATAATTATGAATTACCCGGCTATGTCCGCCCATAGCCGGGTAATAATTTTACCCCGTTAGAAATAGTATCCAACATTGATGTTGAATCTAAGATTATATTCAGAATCGTCAAACATGCTATCCGGGTCGTCAGCATGCCCGGGGCCAAGACCTACACCAAATTCATCGGTTAACCAGGGTTGATTGACACCCTGAGCGATATCAAAGTAAGTAAATACCGGACCCGCGGTAACAAGAAATCCGGTGATGTTATGAATGGTCGCTTCGAAGTTGTCATCACCGGTGAATTCTTCACCTACCAGCTTACCCATGTAGCTGAAGTCGTTGTAGAAGGTGATATCGCTGATCGGACCCCAGTCAACAGCAACATTTCTGGCAATACCGAGACTGCCCACATAAGCCTCTGTTGCTACTTCATACGGGATACCGTATGCACCCATAGTTACAGTTTCGAGAGGATCTCCGGCGTCATCGTGAGCATCCCAGCTGTAATATAGGAACTGAGGTTTGATGTTTATTGCGCCGAGATTCAAGTCGGCGTGAACAGCACCGGCAAATTTTCCGTCGAACTCGTCTCGGGTGCCGTTATAAAGCTGGCCTAATTCTAAAGAAGCACCGATTTCGCTATTGCCCACATTATAGGCGCCACGAACATTAAATTGGTTGCGTTCCATTAGATTGGCCTCGCCGGGGATCACATTGTAAGAGTAGGTGCCAGATGCTCCTGGAGGGCCAAATGGCTCGGACGTGTAGAAATAAGCAAAGTCCAACTGGTAGTCTTCGGTTGTGTTGGTGAATTTCACACCCATATTGTGGTCATCTTCAAGACCTATGTAGTAGGGGAGCTGGAACCACCAGTTGTTGGAGTTATACTGTAAATTACCAAAAGGAACCTGAGTCACACCAAGCTGGCCTTGCCATTCATCCGTAAAGTCATATTCTAACCAACCTTGCTTGATGAAGTGCGTATCAAAAGTTGGATAGAATCGGTACTCAAAGTTGAGCCCTATACCATCAGGGTTATCAACGACAAAGTTGACTCGCCACATATCCCAGGTAAAGTCTCCGCTTGCCCCGGTTATGTCAGATTCGTAACTCTGCAGAATGGCATTATAGCGAACAGCACCACCAACGTGGATATCAGGTCCGCCATCTTCTTCAGCTGCTGCTGAGGATGAAGATGATGATGCATTCAAAGAAGAGTTGTAGAAAAAGTCGGTTAATTTATCCGGTTGACTATTTAAACCCGGACTTGTCTCCGCATGTGCATTGTTTGTGCCCAGTGCAAGTAGTCCGACGCTTGCAATGGCCAACAGTAGCACCTCAAACCGTTTAGCTGATTTGTCCATGTTGTTCTCCTTTAGTGAATAAATGAATCTTGATAATTCTTACTGCTGATTCAACTGTCGATCTTTAGACTCATAGCATCAGCAATAGGATTTCTTGTGCGAAAAGACTACTTCAAACAGATTATTGGTCTTAAGTAATCTTTTTGACCCGTAAATCATTCCAGATTTTTAGACCGTTTGACAGCTTCTTAAAGTTTGGTAGAACTTAACCCTCATTTATCAGGGTTTGGTAACATCACTTGAACCATGAATTTTCAGGTTGTGAATTTCCCTTTTAGAAGTCCTTATATCGGGGTTATCCAATACTCAACCTGCAATTAAATTGTGATAGAACACAACGGCAATTAAAAACTCAAGGCTTTAATATCCCCCCGGAAAAGGGTTTCTCAAAGCCTTATTAATTAGGGTTTAACTAAACCCAAGTATCACTCAAAACAGTTTTTCAATTTATCTTCTCTACAATCGAGAAGGAAGGTCCAACAGTGAGTATAAAGTTTCTTGAATTCGAGGGCAAGATGATATTTGCCTATATAAATTTCAATATGTAGAATGGTTTAACATTAAAGCGAGCGTTAGGTTGGACAAGCAGATTGTTCTGCAAACCGTGTTTAAATATCAACTCCGGGATTACAGTCTTGGGGTGTTGGTGACCGGGGTTCTTTTTTCCCGGGATTTCACTTTGCGGGCAATCATTATGACCAGCTGGCCACCAAAACCTTCCAGGTGTTTGGAAACCTGGAAGGTTGCTCCCATTCAAATATCAAAGCCATAGCTAATAATGCTGACAGGCCGAAATAGATTTCCACGGCCCTCCGGCA
Organism: Balneolales bacterium; assembly: GCA_007135115.1. GTDB lineage: Bacteria > Bacteroidota > Rhodothermia > Balneolales > Natronogracilivirgulaceae > SLJN01. The sequence goes on along the minus strand of SLJN01000239.1, from coordinate 4,040 downwards.
TTTGAACTTTGAACCCCTTGAGTGCACTCAGAAAAGTCGGAATTGCTAACATTGTCGATTTAGAGCTTAAATAAATTAGACCTTACGCCCCTCTTTATTCCCATAGAGAGGGGTTGGGGTGAGTATTAAACAAATAAAACTAATTTATTTAAGCCCGTACTCGTACTTTCTCCCAATTTCTACTTTTCAGAGTAAGCTCAACCCCTTGAACCTTGAACTGCTATGACATATCCGCTTACCATCCGCGAATATCAGCGGTTTAGGCCACCTTTTACTGTCTAAAATCCGATGCGTTCTTAAGCAGTGCCGGTATTTTTGATTTTCCCGAATCCGGCAGTTATGCGATCAAGGATAATTGCCATGATCACAACAGCCAGACCGGCTTCGAAACCACTTCCAATCTGGAGGCGCTGAATTCCGCGTAGTACATCTGAGCCTAATCCGCCGGCTCCAATCATTGCGGCAATAACGACCATGGATAGCCCGAGCATGATGGATTGGTTCACGCCGGCCATAACCGTGGGCATGGCAACCGGAAGCTGTACTTTAAACAGTTTCTGCCGGCTTGTTGCCCCGAAAGCGTCGGAGGCTTCAATTAATTCCTTTGGAACCTGACGGATTCCAAGGTTCGTCAGCCGGATAAGCGGTGGAATGGCGAAAATAAAGGTTGCAATGACGCCTGGTACCAGACCGAGGCCGAAAAACATCACCGCCGGGATGAGGTAGACGAATGCCGGCATGGTCTGCATGAAATCGAGTATAGGCCTGATGACAAGATGAACCCGGTCATTTATAGCAGCCCAAATACCAATGGGAAGCCCGACCAGGATAATCAAAAATTCGGCTGTGAGCACCAGTGCCATCGTTTCAACAAAGGCTTGCCAAAGCTGGATGTTTTCAACAAGCATCAAGCTGAGGAAAGCGGCTAATGCTGTTTTCCAGCCGGCCATCTTCCAGGTGATTCCTGCAATGATGACCATCAGCACTAACGGATGGATAGCTTCCATGCCGTCTTTTAATATATTCACAAGAAATTCGACGAATACGGTTAGACCATCGAAGAAGGGACTGAAATTATCAATTAAAAAATCTACGGCGTCCGAAATCCAGTCTCTGAGCGGTATCCGGAATGGTAGCATAGAAATAGTGTTTTAAAAGATTGTGGTTAAGAATTTTGTAAACAGATCACAGGGTTAACTTACCGGTTCTTCTGGTGAAGACGTGTTTTCTACTTTTGAAAGCGCTGCAATAATGGCCCCTTTTACAATGATACCCCGCAGCTTGTCTTGCTTGTCTGTTACGGCGATGGGCGTATCGGCACCGGAGGCAATATTAATAATATCCGTTAAGCTGGTATCTCCGTCTACCTTTTCAGCATCATGAATAACCTCAGCGGGAACGGTCTTATCTTCCGCCTTGCCTGATTTCAGATACTCGGATAGCTCATCAGCCCTTACATACCCAATAAGTTTACGGTCCTGGTCCAGCAGAAACATCGATGACAATCCCTGATTTTTCATTTTATGCAAAATGGTCTTGGGCCCGTCGTTGTGTTTAGCCGTCTCTTTAGGTTTCTGCATGATGGATTCAGCCGTGAGTATTTCGCTACGGTTTATTCCTTCGACAAACTCACTTACGTACTCGTTGGCCGGGTTGGCGATGATATCTTCGGCTTCACCAATTTGGACAATTTTGCCGTCTTTCATGATGGCAATCCGGTCACCCAGTTTAAAGGCTTCGTCGAGATCATGGGTCACGAAGACAATGGTTTTCTTTAGCCGGGATTGCAATTCCAGCAGCTCATCCTGCATATCTCGGCGGATCAGCGGATCCAGGGCGCTGAAAGCCTCGTCCATCAACAGGATATCGGCTTCTACAGCGAGGGCTCGTGCCAGACCGACGCGCTGCTGCATACCGCCGGAAAGTTGTGATGGATAGTGATCTTCAAAACCCTGCAAGCCCACTTGTTCAATGACTTTACGGGCTTTCTCCTGCCGCTTCCCGGTTTCCACATTCTGAATTTCCAGTCCGAACTCTACATTGCCGAGCACCGTACGATGCGGTAAAATCGCAAAATTCTGAAATACCATTCCGCTGAATGTGGTGCGTCGAAATTCAATTAAGTCCTGTTTGGAGAGCGTTGATATATCAGTGCCATCTATGACGATGGAGCCTCGCGTTGGTTCGATCAGGCGGTTAAGCAGTCGCTGTAGAGTAGATTTTCCGCTACCGGAAAGCCCCATTAAAACGAATATCTCTCCCTGCGATACGGAAAAATTAGCCTTCTGAACACCTACGACCAGTCCGGTCTCTTTTTGGATTTCATCTTTGGTATATCCCTGTTCTATTAAATCGTAGGCCCTATCCGGTCGGTTGCCGAAAATTTTATAGAGGTCTTTAACTTCAATTTTACTCATAGTGTTCTAATAAGTGTCTGTAAGAAAACTCAAAGTAATCAAAAAAAAAGGTGAACCCGTTGAGGGTTCACCTTTTAAGAGTTTTTGTAATTAGTTGAGCCAGTCGTCGAGGATATCTTCATTATCTGATAACCACGCTCTCGCCGCTTCCATCGGCTCCATGCCTTCTTCGATAAGAACCATTACTTCGCCGATTTGCTCATTGGTCCAGTAGAAGTTATCGAGGAACTCATAAGCTTCGGGGTTCTCGTTTTCGAGGTCCGGAGTAACAATGGTGTGGATAGCCTCGGCTTCACCGAAAGCACCTTCCGGATCATCAAGGTACTTGAGGTCATACGCGCTAAATTTCCAGTGCGGAGTCCAGCCGGTTACCACAATGTGCTCCTCGTTGTTAATCGCCGACTCCAACGCGGCAGTCATGGCGGCATCGGAGCCTTCAACGAGATCAAGCTCAATGCCATACACCTCAATGGCTTCCTCGCTTGCCTGCATCAGACCGGCTCCGGGATCGATACCAATGATCTCACCGTCAAGCTCATCGTAAAAGTCGTTGACTTCTTCAACTGATTCAATGGGAGTGTACTCGGGTACTACCCAGCCGATTCTGGCTTCTTCAAGATTAGGCCCGAGATCCACGACATCATCACCGAAATCATCCCAATATGCTTCGTGGGTAGCCGGCAGCCAGGCTGATACCGTGGCATCGAAGTCACCTCGACCCATACCTGCCCACATCGGGCCGGCTTCGGCTGATTGCATGGATACATTCTGATTGAGTTCATCTTCAAGTACTGCCGCTACAACATGTGTAGAAGCGATTTCCGAGTCCCATTCTACATAGCCCAAGTCGATTTCCTGACCTTCTTCCGGGGCACAGGAATTAAGGACAAAAAGCAATGCCATTACTGAAAGCCCCGATAATATACCTTTTGGTGAATTGGATAGTTTGACATTGCTGTCACTACTATTCATAAGTTCTCCTCCGATTAGGTTTAAACACTACGATTTTCGGTATTAGTGTCTTTTTTATTAGTGATTTACGCGTTAAATAATATACTGAAACTTTAAACTGTATATTGAAAGTTTCGAATTCAGCAAATTATTGACCGTATTTCGCTCCAGTGAGCGTAAACTTATTGATCGCGATATACATTCGTATAAATTATACGTCATGTAAATCGGTATTAAGTACCTGTAAATCTACAAAGCCTTATTTGATTCTGAAAGAATAACCGAAAAATCCTGCATAGGCGGATTTAATCAATGCTGAAATCTTTCTTTCAGGTAATCTAAATGGGAAGGTTATCGTGCTTTTTGCGGGGTACAGAGTCGACTTTGTTCTCGATAACCTCAAATTTGCGGATCAATTTTCGCCGGGTTTCATGGGGGTAGATCACATCATCGATATATCCGCGGGCTGCCGCTCGATAGGGGTTGGCAAACTTTTCTTCGTAATCGGCCTCAAGCTCTTTCATCTTTTTCTCTTTGTCCTCGGCTTCCGACAACTCTTTACGGAAAATAATCTCAACGGCTCCTTTAACACCCATCACTGCGATTTCAGCGGTAGGCCAGGCCACATTATAATCCGCCCGGATATGTTTGGAGTTCATCACATCATAGGCG
>SLJN01000023.1 GCA_007135115.1 Balneolales bacterium | reverse complement strand
GTTCCGGTTGGGTACTGTCACGGATTCAGCCGCAGCCTCAGTAACCTCGGCCGGGTGTTGATCCATGGTAAGCGTGTGCCCGTTGTCGGTGTGGTTAATATGAATATGATTGTTGTGGACATTACCAGTTTGGATGGTGTAGTGAAAGGTGATGAAGTTATTATTGTGGGTAAACAGGGAAATAACAGTATCACGCTGGGCTCATTCGCCGAAATGACTAACAAACTGAACTATGAGTCATTGGTTCGTATTCCTCACGATTTGCCCCGAGAGGTAGTCCCCTAAATTCACAATTGTTGATCAAATCAGGGTATTGTATTTTAATCAACATGAACTGTGCTATGCTAAGAGGCGTTACAGTGCCTCATCAGATATGAATAGGTATGAAAGAAAATTCTAAGAAGGTTCTCCGCAGAATACTGTGGGTTTTAGTAGGGTTGATAATACTGGCTTTAGTAATTCGTCCGAAGGTTGATTTTGGCTCCGGCGACTCCGATTCACAGGCGATGGAACAGGAGCAGGAAGTCAGTGAAGGAATCAGCGCTGAGGCGTATATAACCGAGTACAGAGAGTATCGTGATCAAATTCGCAGCACCGGAAATGTGCTGGCTGAAGATGAAATTGAAATTATGCCGGAGACAGCCGGGCGTATTACGGAATTACACATAAATGAGGGTGAAGAAATTGAAGAGGGCGAGCTCATTCTCAAGCTTAATAATGCTGACCTACAGGCGTCGCTGCGTCGCATAGGGCATGATATTTCACTGGCTAAGATTCAGAAAGAGCGCGAAAAAAAATTATTTGAAAGTGATGCCGGTACCGCAGAAGCCTACGACGAGGCACAGAACCGGGTGGATAACCTTGAAGCTCAACAGGATGAGTTGATCGCCGAAATTGAAAAAACGGAAATTAAAGCACCGTTTTCCGGTGTCATTGGCTTTAAAAATGTTAGCCCCGGAAGTTATGTCTCTACCTCCACCTCGATTTCATCATTACAAAAAATCGACCCCATACGCGTGGATTTCAGCGTCCCGGAGCGGTATCGGAGCAGTATATCCAAAGGACAATCTATAGAGTTTAAAGTTGACGGGGTAGAAGAGTGGCAGGAAGGCAGCATTTATGCGATACAACCCAGGGTAGATCGTGACTCCCGAACCATAGGGCTGCGCGCCCGGGCCGATAATGAAGATGGATTGCTGCTTCCCGGTGCATTTGCTCAAGTGAATGTTGAGCTATCAAGTACCAATGATGCTATCATGATACCAACGGAAGCTTTGGTCCCCGAAGCTGAGGGCTATCACGTATTTGTTTATTCCGGTGGGAAAGCACAACGGGTACCCGTAGAAGTACAACAACGCACCGATACCGAGGTGGTCATCGACAACGGTTTAGCTGCCGGCGATACGGTTTTGACCACAGCAATTCTTCAGTTAAGGGATGAAATGCCGGTTCGCTTGAGTCATATTCAGAATAACGAATCATGAGTTTATCTGCATTAAGCGTCCGGCGACCGGTACTGGCTACCGTGATGGCGACCCTTATCATTTTGTTCGGGGTCATAGGTTATACCAATCTGGGAATCCGGGAATACCCGTCTGTAGACCCTCCTGTAGTTACGGTACAAACCGACTATACCGGTGCTAACTCCTCTGTGATCGAAGCGATGATCACCGAACCACTGGAGGAGCAGCTCAACAGTGTGGCCGGTATCCGATCCATGAATTCAGTCAGCGCAGAGGGACGTAGCACCGTCACAATAGAGTTCGACCTCGAACTGGATCTCGATGCCGCTGCAAACGATGTCCGGGACCGGGTTTCAAGAGCGCAGCGAGACCTTCCCGAAGACGCCGATCCCCCCACCGTCAGAAAAGCTGATGCCGACGCCGATCCCATCGTTTTCCTTAATGTGCAAAGCGATGAGCGGGATATTCTGGAAGTCAGCGACATTGCCAACACCGTTTTTAAAGAACGATTGCAAACGATATCCGGGGTTAGTGAAGTCCGCATTTGGGGTGAGAAACGCTACTCCATGCGATTGTGGATGGACCCCGACCGGCTTGCCGCCTATAATATGACGCCCCTCGATGTCATGGAGTCACTCGATCGGGAAAACGTAGAGTTGCCCTCCGGGCGGATCGAAGGATATTCAACCGAATTAACGGTGAGAACGCTCTCCCGTATGGAAGATGCATCCGAGTTTAACCGGATGATTTTGCGTAATGATGAAAACGGCACGGTTCGCTTTGAGGATGTAGGAAATGCCGAGATCGAAGCCGAAAATGAACGCAGCATACTAAAACGCGACGGTGTGCCTATGGTTGGCGTTGTGTTGATTCCACAGCCCGGCGCCAACAACATCGAAATTGCCGATGAATTTTACGAACGGGTCGAAGAAATCGAAGACGAAGTTCCGGCAGATATCAGCACGGGTGTTGGATTTGATACTACCGAATACGTAAGAGACTCTATCAGTGAGGTGCAGCAGACCATTATCGTGGCATTTACACTTGTTGTGCTGATTATCTTTCTGTTTCTGAGGGATTGGCGTACAACGATTATTCCTGTGGTGGTGATTCCGATTGCATTAATCGGAGCGTTTTTTGTGATGTTTCTGATGGGATTTTCAATCAATGTTCTGACATTGCTGGGGATCGTGCTTGCAATTGGCCTGGTGGTGGATGATTCCATCGTGGTATTGGAGAACATATACGCCAAAATTGAGCAGGATATGACTCCGGTCAGAGCCGCCATAACCGGGGCCGCAGAGATATTCTTTGCCATTATTTCCACGACCACGGCACTTATTGCCGTATTTTTACCTATCATTTTTCTCGATGGTGTTACCGGTCAGCTTTTCCAGGAATTTGGTATTGTACTGGCCGGAGCGGTCGTGATTTCGTCTTTCCTGGCTCTGACATTTTCGCCGATGCTCTGTTCCAAGATTCTCAAGAAAAGAGAAGAGCCGACGTGGCTATATAAACGTACCGAACCGTTTTTTGTCTGGTTGAATGAAAAATACCGCAGCAGTCTCAATACATTTTTAAGAGTTCGGTGGATGGCATTTGTCATCATGGGTGGTTCTGCCGGAATGATCATTCTCTTTTGGAACTTGCTGCCTTCGGAACTGGCACCGATGGAGGATCGCTCAAGAGTTCAGATGTTTGCAACCGGACCCGAGGGAGCGACATTCGAGTTTATGGATTTCTATGTTGATCGGGTTATTGATGATGTTCAGCAGGAAATTCCGGAAAACGATGCCATCATATCCGTGACTTCTCCAGGGTTTGGTGCGGCGAGTTCGGTAAACTCGGCATTTATGAATGTTATTTTGAATGATCCATCCGACCGGGATCGCTCACAGCAGGAGATTGCTGATCGGCTGACCGAAATGATGGAAGAACATACAGCTGCCCAAACTTTCGTGTCTCAGCAGCAAACCATTCAGGTTGGCCGGGGAGGTGGACTGCCCGTGCAATATGTGCTTCAGGCGCCGAATTTTGAGGCTTTGGAAGACCAGCTGCCGGATTTCATAGACGCTGCCAATGAACACTCCGCTTTTTCAGTAGTTGATGTAGATTTGAAGTTCGATAAACCGGAACTCGAAGTTGATATCCATCGGGATCGTGCCCGAAATGTAGGTGTGTCTGCGGATGATATAGCACGAACCATGCAGTTGGCATTAAGCGGGCAGCGCTACGATTTTTTCATAAAAGATGGCATGCAGTACCAGGTCATTGGTCAGCTTGATCGTCAGTTCCGAAACGAGCCTCTGGACCTGCGATCCCTGTATGTTCGCTCCGATAACGGCGGGCTGGTGCAAATGGATAACGTTGCTTCGCTTACCGAACGCAGTAATCCACCGCAGCTATTTCGTTACAATCGCTATGTTTCAGCAACGGTTGAAGCCGGTCTCACTCCGGGTACCAGTATGGGTGAAGGAGTAGAGGCTATGGAGCAGCTACATTCGGAATATCTGGATGATAGTTTCAGGGCATCCCTTGCAGGTCCTTCCCGCGATCTCGAAGAAAGTGCTGAAAGTCTGATCTTCGCGTTTCTGCTTGCCATAGTATTGATTTACCTCATCCTGAGTGCACAGTTTGAAAGCTTCCGGGATCCATTTATCATTCTGTTTACCGTACCGCTCGCCTTAGCCGGAGCCTTGCTTACACTCTGGTACTTCGATGAATCATTAAACATCTTTAGTCAAATCGGCATTATTATGCTTGTCGGTCTGGTATCCAAAAACGCTATTCTGATTGTTGAGTTTGCCAACCAACGAAAAGCCGCCGGTTTGGAGTTGATGGATGCTATTAAAGATGCGGCAGCCGCACGTTTTCGACCGATTTTGATGACATCACTCTCCACCGTATTCGGTGTGATGCCTATTGCACTTGCCATCGGAGCGGGTGCAGAAAGCAGAATCTCCATGGGATTAACTATCATCGGCGGACTGATTTTCGCAAGTATTCTTACCCTTTTCGTTATACCCGCCCTGTACAGCTACTTGAGTTCTGCCAAAGCTGCAATATCATCATTGCAATCAGCCGCTATTGATGAAGAGGAAATAGCAGAAATCGAACGTATGCGCTCCTCCTGATTTGCATATCATGCCACTCCTCGTGCATGGTACCGAATACGAGTTAATGATGTATTACCAAAGTGTGGTCGAATACAGGTATGCATTACACAAATATCAGTAAATATCGTACAGGTGTGTCCTGATAATTGTGCATAAGCAAGATCAGCTCCTCGTTTTTATCCTTTGATGACCCGGTTTAACTTTTATGAAAATGAAAGAATTACTTCAGATAGGGTTTTTGGGGGGATTTCAACTATGTTACAACGGCAAGACGGTTACTTCTGTTAATACTCCGCGAATGCAGCAGCTTTTGGCTTATCTGATTCTGCATCGCACTACTCAACTTTCCCGCCGCACTCCGGCATTTCTGTTTTGGTCGAATAGTTCGGAAAAACAGGCCTATACCAATTTACGAAACTTGCTGTTCCAAATGCGTCGGGCTCTGCCGGAGGTCGATAATCATATTCGGCTTACCCATAAAGCTATACAGTGGAATATGTCATCATCATGCGAAGTGGATATAATTACATTTGAGGAGCTGACAAAGAAGTATGAAAAGGAAAAAATCAACCAAAGCTCCGATCAGAATGAAGCATTGTTAACTCAGGCGGTTGATCTTTACAAAGGAGAACTTCTTCCGGATTGTTATGATGAATGGATTGATGTGCATCGCGAACGTTTAAACTGGAGGTATCAAAGCGCATTGAATGAGTTAGTTTTGTTGTTGGAGTCAAAGCAGGATTACTTCAATGCTATTCATTATGCCCATTTGTGGATTCAATGTGAGCCCTACAATGAAGTTGGGTGGTATAAACTTCTTCAGCTTCATGCTCAAAACAAAGATATTCTTGGAGTTATGCAAGCTTATAATCGATATTCCGATACCCTTTCGGCTGAGCTAAATCTCAAACCATCTGCTCGCATTCGGTATTTATATGATCAGACAATCGAAAACATTCGATTTGAAGCAGGTATCTCACCGGTAACTTCAGGTTTAGAAACCGGCAGGTAAATCAATGGAAGGCGCGGAGCTGGGTAGAGTAAAAAATCGTTTCCGGTGATATTTATTTTTAAAAAGCATCGTATAAACGCCCTGAAAACGATCTATAAACGATTAGCCGGTTAAATTTGCCTTTGTAAGAAATCAAACTGATTTCTTACATGGTTAAATCACTTCACAGAGTCCGAAAGACTCGGAGAAATATATGAAATCTCGATATCTCCTTCGACAAATGTTGGTATTGGTAGTTGTGGGCGTTTCATCAATCAATGTTGTAAGCGCGCAGGACACTGACAAGCAGCAAGTCTCTACTGACATGCAAGTTTTACATGGGAATATACTTTCCACAATAACAGCAGATGATTATTCCCATTTTTTGCATTTATCGGAGCTTCAAAAATTCTCAAACATTGATTATAGTAAACTTGCAGTCAACTATTCTGAGAATAATAACTACAGGTTAAATGCTCAGGGAGCACAAAGTACTCTCAAAGCAATTTACCGGAATGACGGCAGTCTCAAACATGCCAAACTCGTAACGGTAGACTCCCGTTTGCCGATGAAAATCATCAGACAATTGGCCTCTGCACCTTATGAAGGTTGGGTAATGACAGGTAACCGAACCATCGTACGCAACTTCAACCCAGAGTTGACCAAATACGAAGTCACTATCAGCAATGGCGAAATGCAACAAACGCTGCGGCTTGATGCGACGGGTAAGCAGGTCCGTCGATTTGCTTTTAGATGAAACTGGACGAGGATGAGTTGACCGGAAGCTCTGGCTTAGAAATAAGTCAGAGTTTTCCGGTTATGGTTAATTTGAACTTAAAACTGTGAGTCCGTAATTCGATAAAAAGCTGACTACCAAGGTTTTTCCCGACTGTCGTAAATAACCGTTTATACCAAGATTCTCCGTTGATCTTGCCGGCAGAATTTTTATTTTAGGGGCGGCTAAAAATTAATTCAGGAAAAATTAGGTAGTATTGTAATGTTTGATTGGTTTTTGGAGCTCAATCCTGTTTCTCAGGCGCTGTTTGCTTTGATCTTAGCATGGTTTACCACAACAGCCGGGGCGGCTTCCGTATTTTTTTTAAAGACGTTTAATCAGAAAGTAATGGATGGTATGCTCGGCTTTGCCGGGGGAATAATGATTGCAGCAAGCTTTTGGTCGCTGCTCGAACCTTCCCTTGAAATGAGTGAAGGAGGCAGTATGCCGGTTTGGTTACCATCACTAATTGGTTTTTTAGTCGGTGGCATTTGCTTAAAAGGAGTTGATTTCTTTCTGCCCGGATTATACGATCGATTTATTGGCAAACGCCCTGTAAATTCGGAGTCATTCCGGCGAAGTACCATGCTTGTAAGTGCCATCACGCTTCATAATATTCCGGAAGCGTTAGCTGTGGGAGTAGCATTTGGAGCCGTTGCATCCGGAGTAGAAGGGGCTACCATTGGCGGCGCACTTGCATTAACGATAGCGATAAGCATTCAAAACGTCCCGGAAGGAATGGCGGTTTCTTTTCCATTGCGCCGCGAAGGAATCAGCAGGTTTTGGAGTTTTTTCTGGGGACAGTTCTCCGCAATTGTTTTTCCATTAGCGGGTATAGCTGGAGCGTTTCTTGTTCTTGCTGTTCAACCGGCATTACCTTATGCTCTGAGTTTTGCAGCCGGAGCTATGATTTTTGTCGTCATTGATGAAATTATTCCTGAAGCGCAAAGCCATGGAAACCGAAAAATTGCAACCACCGGTGGTATGATTGGCTTTGCATTCATGATGGTACTTGATGTCGGGCTGGAATAAAGGGGCTGGTATACTTCACTTTATCGCCGATTAAACTCAGCTTTCGCAGTCGAATATTGGAATTTGTTTACTGTATAGATTGGATCTATTACAAAAGCTGGGGAGTAACGCAATATAATATTTGTTTCCACCCTCGGTCATCCCGGACGACGACGATAGGAGGAGATCCGGGATCCAGGGGTTCCTGGCAAGGTAAGTGATTCAAGCAACTACAGCTGGTCATACAAGTCTTTCCATCCAGGGTTGAACTGTTCGCTCAACTTCACCTTCCAACTTCGACGCCATTTTTTAATTCTTTTTTCTTGTTCTAATGCATCCTGGATATCATTATGGTGTTCAAAATAAACCAGCATTTTTGTCTGATGTCGGTTAGAAAAGCCGGGATATTTGTCGGTTTTATGCAGATAAATACGTTTTTTAAGCGTACTGGTGACCCCGGTATATAAGGTACCGTTACGTTTATTTGTAAGCAGATATACAAAACCGGCTTTGGGCATATATGGCTTGTTTACTTTAAAGAAATCGAATTCATATTAGCTCTTTAATAACATAGGCTTACATGATAAAAATGATGAGTACATAAGATGTATTAAAGTTATTTTTGTGTTATTCTTAAAGTATAGAAAATGAGACTTATGGGTTAACTAAAAGCTTTAAAAGATTTGGTCGCCTTTAACTCTGGATCCCGGATCTCCTCCTTACGTCGTCGTCCGGGATGACCTCAGGTGGAAAATTTTTAGCTAATAAGCTACTCCCCAAGGTTTGTAATTGATCCTTTTTATCACAGCCATATGTTGCACCAAAAACCTGCCCGGTTATTTTTAATTCAGACAGGTAATATAAAAAATCATGAACTATTCAATCTGATCCGAAATAACCATCAAATTATCAAGAAGTATGCTGAAGAATACCGATATATGGAGTTGCATCATGAGGGAGTTTTTGGTCGTTAAATGAAATGGCGTATCAGATCTGAATTCGATGAAAATGGCGTTTCTCACATATTTACGCTGAGTTTATAAGCGGATTGCGTGCTTCGAATTTCCCCGGTGTGGTGTTCGTGGTGCTTCCGCTGTACACGTCGTGGTTGGAACTGGTCTTTTTGAGCAGGAGCCACGGGTTTGCAGCAAATGAGTTAAATAAAATCAAAAAAATAATTGAAGAAAATTATCCAACTATAGTAGAGGCATGGCATGAGCATTGCAGAAAGCCCGGCTGAAGTAAAAATAAAAGAAGTTAAAGTGACCTCCGATGAAATTATAGCTCATTTAAGTGATGGCAGAGTTGTGAGTGTACCCATTGTTTGGTCATGGCGTTTGTTGGAAGCCACTCCCGTTCAGCGTGAAAATTATGAAATAATAGGAGATGGTCAGGGGGTTCACTGGCCGGATATAGATGAAGATATAAGTGCTGAAGGTCTGCTGTACGGTAGTCCCGCTCCACGGCCAGGGAATTCTATTGGAGAATAGCGTTAGGTGATTGGATTCGTCTTGCGATGTGTGAATACCAATTAAATCGCAAATCACAAATCGTCAATCGTACGTCGCAAATCTGGTTGAACCGGTAAGTATTTGGCTACTGCTACAATCCATGGCGTAGCTACTCATCAGCCTTGAGCCGGTATTTTTGATTTACGATTGACGATATACGACGTACGATTTGCGATTTGGGTTTAAGCTGATTTCGCGGACCTCACACTAATCACAAAAATCGAGATCAGTTCATTGCATTCGGTAAGGCTTTTGTTCAGCAAAGGTGAAATCGGAGAAAGATTAGCTAACTCAATAATTTTTAGTGTATTTAGAGATTCGCGAAGCTCTTTAAGAATGATCTGAAGTTTATGGACAAAGTCTTTGTTCGATTCTGCGCCTCTTGCTTCTCCATAATTGAGCGCCGGCGATGTACCGGAACGCACCAATTGTCCGGATAGATGATTTGCAGCTTTGGTATTAGGCAACTCATTAATAACATTAATAATCAAAGCGGCAAATGAAATCAGACGATTTTCCAGTTCTTTTGTGTTCATAATGTACTCCATTAGTAATCAATTGTAATATACCTAATGAGCAACCAGAATTGTATTCCTTGCATATACGATTTGCGATACGGTTAACAAATCACAAATCGTCAATCGTACATCGTCAATCCGGCTGAATCGGCAAGCACTCACCATTACTGCAATCCGCGTCGAAGCTACACATCAGCCTCGAGCTTGCATCCAGGAGATTAACGATTGACGATTTGCGACGTACGATTTGCGATGTGGGGTACAATAATAAGAAGCCAATGAAGGTTTTCATTAAAAAATAGTGTAGTTATATTGCTTATTAGCAAACACACAACAGGCATTATGGAAACAAAGAGAAAACCAAAACCCAAAGGCGTACGGCTTAAGTGGACTCCTAAAAGTCAGGTGAAATCGGTGCGTCTTGGTGAAGTACAGGTAAAACCTGTGCGTGTTTCTACCGACTTACTAAAAAAGAAAAATCGATTCTCCGGGAAATCGAACGAATTATATGTTCCCTGATCTTTGCCTGTCTACCCGTTAAAATTTGTTCAGAGAGAGCGCTGCTTTGACGATACGGAGCATGAATACTCACTTATCTACACATTCTTTTCATCAGAGACAGCCCTTAAATATGTAGTTCGTGCTGAATACTTTTCTATTGATGCATTTGCAGTTAAGTTCTATGCAAAAAAAGACAAAAGAAGCCCCAAAAAATATTCCAGGATCATCAACAGAGGAGATGCACTTTCCATTTTACGGACGGTTGGGTACTTATTGCAAGAGTTATTGACATATTACTCGACAGTTTCCTTCGCACTTGTTGGAACGAGAAGTATCGATTTAAGGAGCAATAAGGTAGAGGGTTACTCCAATAACCAACGATATCGAATTTACCGGGAATTAATTCAACGACACTTCGGTTATCAGACCTTTACACACTTTGAGTATCCGGAAATAAGCAGCTAC
>SLJN01000218.1 GCA_007135115.1 Balneolales bacterium | reverse complement strand
CTTATCGTGGGTGATATAAGTAAAGCTCTTGTCCGCACCGGCCGGCCAATTGTTTGCTTCGGAGTTAGCCGGTTCGGTGATCACAAAAACTTCACGGAAGTTGGCCGGTAACGACTCCAGTTTTTCCAGATAACCGGTATCCTGATCATACCATTGAACTATAAGTGATATCGATGTTTGTTGTTCCATGGTCTAATTGGATTTCGTAGAGGGGGTACGGTAATTTTGCAAACGTTGTAACAATGCATTCACTTCGGCAGGGTCAACCTGTCCAGAATGACTTAAATAGGTTAAAATGACTGAAACTACGGGCTGATTATTCGCTCCGATTGCAGCTTTCATAAGCGATAGCAAAAAAGAGGCGTCAAGGCCTCCAAGTTTTTTGATCGTCTCGAGAATATGATCGGTTTCAGGCTGAGCAATTGTTTCAATTTCCAGGAGCAGATGCAGCTGAAGAGCTTCACAGTGCGTTTCGGGGAGGATGGTGTCGGTACGATAAAGCACATCTTTACTTCGCAGTTGCTCTACAACTTTGAAAAATAACCCCAAATATTCGCGGCTTTGCTGCGGTTCGGTAAAACGGAGAATCTGAGCTTCAAAAACCCATTGCTCCGGAAAATATTCATAAGAAGGAGTAAGAGCAAGGACGACATCCAGTTTATCCGGGCGCTTGCAGCGGATGATATATCGCCAGCAAATCCGCAGACACATTAACTTTGCTGAACCGTCCACCCCGAGATCAAGTGCTTTCACAGCCGACTCAAAAGCCTGATCCGCCTCTCCGCTCTTCACATAATGCTGTGCAAAATAATAATGGGTAAAAGGGTCTTGCGGATAAGAATCGTGGCGTTTGCTGAGCAGCTTCAGGTTTCGCTCTCGCTTTTCCTGTTGATCAAATTGATCGGCATTATAGCCATGGTGTTTGATCCTGCAGGGAGCGTTATCGGTATGAAGGTCATCTAAAGTCAGGTTTTCATGTACCGGGAACTTGAAGCGGATATCATCGCGGTTTCGGAACAATCTCGGGAGCCTGTGCCGATAACTTTTAGAATTTTTATCTGTTGATTGATCGTTTTCAATTATACACCACCAGGCATCTGCTTTTTCCAGATTGGCTTCATGTTTCCACCAGGGAATTTCCGGATTGATCAATTCTTCATCAGCATCAAGCATGAATATCCAGCGGCCGGAGCAGTGGGAAATCAGCTCATTGCGCGCTTCGGCAAAATCATCCTTCCAGGGATGCTCAAAAACCCGGGCCCCGTTTTCTTTTGCAATTTCGATGGTGCGGTCTTCCGAGCCGGTATCCAAAACTACGACTTCATCAACAACAGGCAGCGCACTTTTAATGCAATTTGCCAGCCAGTTTTCTTCATTCCGGGCTAATACAGCAAGTGAGATACCTGTCGACATAAACGCTATTTCTTTTCCGAGGCGATATTGGGGTTTTCGGGATCCAGTTTTCGGGCCTGCTCGTAGTAGGATTGCGCCTTGTCGTCCATACCAACTCGTTGCATAAGATCACCCATGAGAACCCAGTTATCGACGTCTTTGGGATTTGTTTTAAGGCGCTCCAGCAGATAATCAATGGCCTTTTGACTTTGATCCCGAAGGATGTACAGGATGACCAGGTTTCGGTGTGCAGGTTCGAAATTTTCAAGTTTTATCGCTTCGTGGAGATCTTTTTCCGCCCCGACAAAATCTTCGGTACTCATTTTGGCGAATGCCCGGAGGGAATATAATCCGGCATCATAGGGAGCAAGTTCAATAGCCTTGTTGAGAGCTTTGATACTTTCTTCCCATTGGTAAAGATGTTGTTTGCCAATGGCTTCAAGATGGAATCCGTCGGCAGTGTCAGGCTGGTTTTTCTGGATGGTGGCCGCCAGGTCAATGCTTGCCTGGTACTCCCCGGCATTGATCAGCCTGATCCCTTCTTGTATTTGATCGTTATAATCCATCTTTGTCAGGGTTGGAATCGGATTGAGTCAATTGTTTAATAAATTCGGGGATATCTTCAGGCCCCGGCTTTTTGTCGGCAATACTCTGGTAATTGTCCTCAATAATTTTGTTGATGACTTCCTCCCTGAAGATCGACACATCGTTCGGCGCTCGGATACCAATTTTAACCTGACCGTTGGTGATTTCCACAACGGTAATTTTGATATCATGGCCGATATATATGCCTTCATCCTGTTTTCGGCTGAGAACTAACATTCACAATCCTTGTGATCAAGCTACGAGTGTGTGCGAGTGGTCGATACTATCCAGAATTAATTGTTCGCCTCTGTATTCGTTAAGATAAACGATTATCGGAGCTTTTAAACTAACCTGATTAATATTGGGGTCAAGACGAACGATCACATAAGTGGCACAATGAGGCCTGTTATTTATGAGATTATTTAAAAGCGGTAGATAATGAGTTTGTGATACTTCGTCAAGGTGGTCGGCCTGTAACGATGAAAGCGAAACAACCGGAAAATGATATTTCCCGGACGTGCTGATCATCCAGGTCAGAGGCCGGTATTCCTCGATATCCAGAAAAGCGAACTGCTTTTCTTGCTGCAGCCCCGGAATGCCGGAGGGAAAATAAACCATCTTACGGCGGGCTACCTTAATCTCCCCGAACAGCGATGATGGTATCGACTGCTGAAAAAGCTGTTCAGGTTTTATATGCGCGTATTTGTGAAAATCCTGTACCGTTGAGTTCATGATACGTTTACCTCAGGAAGTTTAGCAGATTGGTTTGCATTAATTCCGAATTGGCCGACAGTGCCGCCTGGTAGGCCGTCTGAAACTTTTGCATCTCAGACATCGCCTCGGCGTAATCGGTATCAACAAGCCTGCTCACTTCGGATTTAAGATTGTTATTGCCTACCTCGAATTGCTCATTGCTGAATTCGAGTTGATTGATCCGGCTACCCAGATCGGATCCGGCGGATGCAATATGTGCCACCGCATCGTCAACATTTTCCATCTCGGCTTTAACGGCGGCATCATCATTATCACGGAGAGCAGTTTCGATACGATCAAGCATATCAAAGACATTATCTCCGTTTATGTTGGTAACCTCATCGCCGGTCATGCTGACCTTAACCTCCATTCCGTCATTGACCGGGACGGTCAGTTCGGAGTCATTGCCGTTATAGGAAACGTCGGTGCCGTCCTGCTCGAAAGGTTGTTCGTCAATCTTTGTACCGGCAAACAGGTAACGGCCGTCTGTAGACGTATTCAGCCGGTCTACCAGCGACTCCCGAATGCCACTGACTTCATCCGCCAGAGCCTCCCGGTCGGAATCCTGCAGGGCGGAGTCATTAGCCCCCTGGGTTACGATGCGTTTCAGGTCCACCATCTGATCAGACATGGCATCTAACGAGTCCTGAGCAACCCGGGATTGAGATAACCCCGATTCAATGGCCTGTTGATATTCATCGTTTCGGGCAATTTGCTCTTCAAGACCTTTGCTGGTGGCAAAAGCTGAGGGCTCATCCGAGGGTTGGCGAACCTCGACCCCGCTGGAGACCTGGTTTTGGATTTTTGCCAGTTCATTCCGATTGCTGGAAATATCTTTCAGCAAGTCGTTGGTAATCATTTGATCGGTTACTCGCATGGCTTATACTGTAGTTAGCAATGTGTCGAACATTTGCTGTGCATTGTTTAATACCCGCGCCGAAGCCTGATAGGCGTTCTGCTGCGTGATCAGATCGGTAAGTTCTTCATCGAGATTGACTCCGGAAATGGATTCCTGTTGGTTTGAAAGCATGTTTTTAGCGGATTCGGCTGCTTCTATTCCGCCGCGTGCTTCGTTAAGTTCGGAGCCGGCTCGGGAAGCAAGACCCACCGCACTTTCGTGCAGGCTTCGACCCGAAGAAGTCGTTTCATCCGTGATACCCGAAATATTGATGGCGACATCGTTATTGCCGGGCTCATTTTCCTCTGAGGATGCGGCAATCGTTCGCACATCTTCGCTGATATCGCTATTTATGGAAATCGAAGAAGCTGAGGTATCATCCGGGTTGAAAAAATCGATACCGGTTTCGTCGTTGAGGTTGTATCCTTGAGCATGCTCTTCATTTACCCGGTTGACCATAAATTCGGCGATGTTGTCCAGTTCATCCTGGTAAGCGCGAACATCCTCCTGAACCAACTCCGATACGGCTCCGAGTTGACCACCTTTTACATCAACAACTTTGCTGCCTTCAAGGCGGGCACGAAAGATGTTACCATCGGGGTCGGCCTCAGCGGTCAGGTTTTTGGCATTGTCGTTTTCCAGCAGGTTGATTCCACCGATATTAACCTCAAGCGTTCCGTTTTCGGCGCGTCGGGTATCCACATCGATCAGCTTGGAAAGTTCTTCCATCTTGCTGACCTGCCGGTCCAGAGCTTCAGTATCCTCACCACCTTTAGCTTCAGCCTGCCGGATGGAGTCGTTGAGTTTGGCCAGATCCTCCAGAAGTTCATTGACTTTATTGAGTAAGTCCTGACCTTTGCTGACGATTGATTCGGTTATTTCATTCAACCGGCTGTCGATATTCTGAAACTTACCGGTCATAGTAGATGCTTTTCGGGCGACATCTTCCCGTAATGACGAACTTTCCGGGTTAGAGGCCAGCTGCCGGAAACTGTTGAAAAACTCAGCAATGGATTCATCAAGATCACCGCCCACACCGGATGCAAACACCGACTCCACTTGTTCCAATGCTGATGCTTTTTCTTCAAACCCGCCGAGCTGACTGTTCTGCGTGTGGATCTGTTCGTCAATTAATTCATGGCGAATTCGGGTAACATCATCCACGCTGACGCCCTGGCCGACGGTCATGCCGTTGATGTTTCCGGCATTCGGGCTAAGGTCCGTTCGCTGGCGGCTATAACCTGGAGTGTTGACGTTGGCTATGTTCTGCCCGGTGACGGATTGTTGTTTTTCGGCAGCCTGAAGGCCGCTTCGTGAAGCCTCAATAATATCTCGCATAGGGGTCAGGCAGTTTGATTTACAGCAAAGGTTTTGTTTTGAGTTGATGCGGTTTTCCCACTCTGGTTATATCTCATGTCATGATGGTTGGCAAGGACATGGATCGAGCGGAGGGTCTCGTTGGTATGATCCTGAGCAAACTGAAGCAGTTGCAGCAATTGACCGTGGTGTTCCCGCGCTTCGGTTACATTGGAAATCAGCTGTTCCCGCAACCGCTGGATCTTACTTGTATCGCCGGAAACTTCAGGTAGTAATTTTCCCAGGGAGAGTTGATCCGAAATATTCAGCGAGGTTGCCAGCTGACCCACAGTTGCTCTTAATTCCTGCTCCAATTGATTGGTGGTTTCCTGATGCGTGATCAGCTCCTCCATCGCATCCAACAGAGATTCCAGTTGTTTCCGGACTACGGCATCAATTTGATCCTTCAGCAAAATCGAAGTTTGCCGGTAAGAATCATTTAACCGGGATAGCAGATCTTCTATGTTTGTCAGTTGTTCTTGCACGTGACCTCCGGAGTCATCTATAATTTGGTATTGCCTTCATCATCCGACTCTAAGCGGTCATCCCAGAAATGCTCAACCATATCGGCGATGCCCAGCTCCCGCTGATCCGCAAGATGATCTGCCAGGGTGTCGGTGATATGATCTTTATACATGGACTGGGATTGCATCATCGGCTGTTCTTCATCTGCCTCGAACATGCCTTTGGTCATTTCTTCAACCAGGTGGCGTGCGAAGATTTTTTCAAACTCAAGAGGTACACTTTCTTTACGGTCCTTGAGCGATTCAACCTCACCTTGGCCGTGTTGAAGATTTGCAATTCCTTTAGCTGATGAAGGGTCTATTGACGGATCCATACGATTACATAATTATCAGTTCGCCCTGAAGTGCACCTGCGCGATCAATAGCCTGAAAAATGGAAATGATATCGCGGGAGGTGAATCCCAGGGTGTTTAGAGTAGAAGCCAGGTCGGATACGGTAGTCTCCGGCTCCAGCAACATAGTCTGGGCGCGTTGTTCGCCCAATCCGGCTTCGGGAATTTCGCCGGTGACGGTTTCGCCATCGGTCAGTGGCGGAGGTTGCGACACAAAAGGAGTTACTTGTGTCTGGATTTGAACGGCTCCATGAGCTACCAGCACCTCATTGATCACCGAGTTTCCACCTGCGACGACGGTGCCGGTTCGCTCGTTGATCACAATTCGGGCCGGGGTGTCGGCAGTGATTTCCAGCTCCATGATTTCACTTTTGAAAAAATTGAGATCACCGACATCATCAAAGCCATCGGGCCATTCTATTTCAACCAGACCGGCATTGATTACTCTGGCAAGATCTTCTTCAAAAGAGCCGTTAATTTCATCGACAATTCGCTGGGAGTTTTGATGATTCGGCTTCTTCATGATCAACCGAAGCGGCTCGGAGCCGTCGGGTTCAAAAATTTCATTATCCACGACATTTCCCCCGCCGGGTATCGTACCGGCAAGCGATTGTCCTCTGCCGACACGTGCGCCCGGTACTTCTGCGGTAACGCCACCTGTGACCAGCGAACCCTGAGCTTTTGCCATGACTTCCTGGTTATCAGGGTCCATCAACGGAGTTTGCAGAAGCACGCCTCCGGTCAGACTGGAGGCATCTCCGAGCGAGGATACGGTGACATCCACTTCACTGCCGGGAGCGTTGTAGGGGTTGATGGTAGCGGTAACCATCACGGCAGCTACGTTGCGTGTACGCATCATATCAGGGTCCACGTCGATGCCAAAGTTTGTAAGCATATTGGCAATGGATTGAACGGTAAAAGCCGAACCGCGACGGCTCACCGTACGATCGCCGGTGCGATCCAAACCGGTCACCAATCCGTAGCCGATAAGCTCAATATCATTGGCATTCTCCACGGATACCAGATCACCTACCCTGGTTTGTGCCTGAGCAGGCTGCAGAGCAACGATCAGTAGAAGCACCGATAGCAGCAGAACCGACGAAGTTATGTTGGATGATTTAATCATAC
This sequence comes from Balneolales bacterium, assembly GCA_007135115.1. GTDB lineage: Bacteria > Bacteroidota > Rhodothermia > Balneolales > Natronogracilivirgulaceae > SLJN01. The sequence goes on along the minus strand of SLJN01000218.1, from coordinate 3,383 downwards.
CTCAAAAAATGCTTTTGTAGACAGCCGTGCCGGTTACCAATGCTCCGAGGCCAATCCAAACAGCTCGGGTACGGAAGCCGGGTCGCCGCTTAGACTGTTTTAAGCTATCATCTTTGTGGTAGGTGATATCGGCATTCGCAACCCGGTAGGAGGGGATCATATTCTGTTGATCCACATCGCTGGGACGGATGAAGCCTTCAATTTCCATGGTATGCAGCTCTCCGTTGATTTCCGTGCTTCGCTCGCCGATCACAAACAGGTCACCGCTGGGGGAAACATCTTCCACCTGCACACTCACATGACCCTGAATTAATTGCCGCGAAGAAGCCGAGTTTTGATCGTCAGATTGATAGTTGACGCTGCTGCTGGCTCCGAACATGGGCAGAAAGTTATTCAGATTACCGGACAGCGAAGCATCGGCATCACCGGAAGTGGAAGATTGGTTTCGCGAGTCGGTATCCGAGGTTCCCGAAATGTTTTCTTTGAGCACCACGGTAATAACATCACCAATTTGATTGGCCTTTACATCCTGATATAATGAATTGTGACCGGCAGACTGCCCGGCGGCAGGAATACTTCCTGCAAGAATAATCATGAAACCAAAAAGAGTGAGCGTAACTCGTGATATCATTATAGTGTCCGTTTCCATTTGAGGTTGTCCGCATCGAGGATTTCAGCCTCGTAAGTTTTTCGGGTTTTGTCGCTTTCCACCCGAATGGTTTCCCCTTCTGCGCCACTTTGCCTGGCTGAGACGCTCAGCATTATGCGCAGACCATTTTTTTCTACCTTCATATCGGCATTATCCCCGGACTCGATGACAGGTGGCGTTTTGATATGGCGATCGGTAAGTATGGTGCCTTCACGGAGGGTAGATGCAGCCGCGATGTCATCAAAAGAAGCGACTTCGGCCGGGGTTTGGTTGAACTGAGAGATATCTTTTTGGCGCAGCCGGATGTTATCCTCATTCAGCTCTTCGCCGCTTTGGATTTGCCGCTCAGCAACGGCTACGTTTTGATAGACTCTTATATACGCCTGAATGCGGGCATCTTCCCGGTCACCGCTTCCGTTGCGGTAAGTCAGTTCAAAACTCTCATATCCCCGCGGATTTCCCGAACCGGATAATTCCACCCGGGTAACTTCCACAGAGGATTCACCGGAGATGGAATTCGGCAGCCATTTCATTTCTGCTTCGGTATAAAGGTCGTCGGCTTCATAGTAGTCAAGCACGTATGACTCGATCTCCGAAAGAATTTGATCTTCCACCGACGATTGGTCACTGCCCGAAACCAAAAATACAGCTGCTATGAGTGATATGATGAGTTTCATCATGGGATAGGTTTATCGTTTAATCTGGTTGGTCATCGCCATCATGTCTTCAGCGGTCTGCACCATTTTGGAGTTGGTTTCATAGGCACGCTGAGCGGTGATCAGGTCTACCATCTCATTTACGATATCCACATTGGATTGCTCCAGGTAGCCCTGCTGTACGCTGCCGAAACCGTCCATACCCGGCATGCCGATCATAGGCTGGCCCGAGGCTTCGGTTTCCTCAAACAGGTTATCGCCGATGGCACGAAGCCCCGATGGGTTGATGAATTTAGCCAGCTCGATCTGCCCGAGTTCCATCGGTGAGGATTGCCCTTCCATTTCGGCCTGAATCACACCGTCCTGAGAAATTTTGACGGATACCGCATCATCGGGTATCTCTATGAAATCAGCGAGCGGAAGTCCTGAACTATTGACCATCTCGCCGGTGGAATTCACGTTAAAAGTACCGTCCCGGGTGTAAGCCACACTTCCGTCAGGTTTTTCAATCATGAAGAAACCGTCGCCGTTGATGGCCATATCGAGGGAGTTGCCGGTTTCCTCAACGGAACCCTGCATAAAGTTTCGGATGTCGGCCACCGGTTTGGCGCCGTGCCCGATTTGGAGTTCAGGGGCGTCGTTGGCAGGATTGTTTACCGAAGATCCCTGTGATGAAGACGACAGGGTCTGATAAAACAAGTCCTGAAATGCGATGTCGCTTCTTTTATAACCGTTGGTGTTCACATTGGCCAGGTTGTTGGCAATGTTATCCACCGAGAGTTGCTGGGAACTCATCCCAAGTGAAGCGGTTCGAAGTGCTCGAAACATATAGAATCAGATTTAATTAAAATTCATAATCGGGTGATCAGAATTGACCAAGTTCCGTGGTTACGCGTCCCAGCATTTCGTCCGTTGTCCGGAGGGCGCGTTGCTGGGATTCAAATAGGCGCATGTTGGTCATCATTTCCGTCATTTCGGTAAGCGGGTCGACATTACCGGCTTCAAAAAAACCTTGCTGGATTTCACTCAAGGAGTCTTCTTCAGCTTGTTGGCCTTCTCCGGTAACCAGATAGGAGTTGGCCCGCCGCTCCAGTTGCGTGTGATCATCCACGCTCATCAGTTTGACCTGATCTACCAATTCGTCATTAAGTCGGATGGAGCCGTCCGGAGAGATATCCACCCGGGGTGGTTCGTTTTTCTCTTCAGCCATTTGATGAAATTGAGGCAGGTGAATTCTGCCATTAGCTCCGTTTACGTAGGCTCCGTTTTGATCCCGCAGGAAACCTTCACCGTCGAGCGTAAACTGACCGTTACGGCTCAACATGGCTTCATCTTCATATTCTACTTCAAAAAAACCTTCTCCGTTGATGGCCAGATCAAAGGTATTTCCGGTTTCTTCAAAAGAACCGGCCTGCATGCTCAGGTTTTGCATGATTTCAGGATTCACGCCGTCGCCGCCCATTTCTTCCTCGAGCTGACGATAAAACAGCGAATCCTTTTTATATCCCGGCGTGTTCATGTTGGCCAGGTTATTGGCAGATACTTCCTGCGCACGCGAAAACTGCTGCAGGGAACTCATTGCAGACTGAAACCGATCAATCATGATAATTCTGTTTTGGTTTGTTCCCCGCCTGATAGTCAAAAGATGTGCCACGGTCGGTACTTGATGCCCGGCGGTAGAGAAAGGGTAGCGTTTAAAATCGCATCAGTAGCAGTTCTTAGCGCTGCGGCATTATAATGTGGGAAGACTCAGGTCAGTGTGAGACGGTCCGGGATTAGCGGAAAGTTTTGCCAGTAAGTGGAAATGCAGACCAGCTCATTTTTGGAGCAAATGGTTGGCGTCCGGCCTGAGTGATAAGCCCAAAAAAGCTATTGGAGGGAGACGGAACCAATGAGCTCACCGTCTTCGCGGTCATCATTATTAGCTGAATGCAGGCGAAGTTCAAGTTCGTTGCTTAACCCCATCTGCCCGGCATCCCAACCGGTATACAGCGAGTCGTTGTTAATTTCATCGATGGTAGCCAGCATGTCCCAGGAATCTTCATCGGTTTGATTCCAGACCAGGATGTTTTTATCTG
>SLJN01000075.1 GCA_007135115.1 Balneolales bacterium | reverse complement strand
TCCATACCCGTTTGAGTATTGCCACCGGAATTTTGACGCACATCAATTATAAGCGCATCCGTATTTGAGATTGAGTCATATTTGTATTCAAAAAAAGAAACTACGGTCTCATCCATAAAGGAGTTCAGGGCGAGGTAACCGATATTGTTTTCGAGTAATTCGAACTCTGCCACGGGCTGTCCTATTTGAAACATACCCTGATGCTCCATGCGTGACAAATCGGCAGAAAAAATCTTTCCATCCTTATTTTTGAGAGACAGTGAAATGTTTTGATCCGCATCGCCACTCAACAGCTCAAATTTCAAAATTTTTGCTATGCTATCTTGTGGTGTCGAAGCACTCACGTAGGGAGCAATTTCTGTTGATATGTATTCATTAACCGGAATCCCTTCGATCTTGATTACCTCGTCCCCGATAGTAACACCATCCGGCAATGTATAGCCTGGAACCGTATTTGTTATTACCGGTTTATTCTCAACATTTTCAATCAATACCCCCGGCATGGCATATACCCGATTCATGACTTCATCAGGAAAGGCAACTCCGGTATGCCCGTCTTTAAGTTGCGCATAAAACGCCTGAAGCACTTGTGTATATTCCAAAGTATTCTGTTCTGCCATTACCTTGGGTATATAGGCGAGATATAAGCTGTCGAGATTCAGATTCACCAAGTCAAAATTCGCAAAATTAAATTTGGCTTCCGACCAAAGCAGACTTAATCCCGCAATGCGATCCTTTTGACTGATGTAAGGCTCATATGGCAACTCGAATTCTTTGTTATTCAATGCATTTTCATAGCCACTCATAAACCGCTCTGCGTCAAAACGAGTGACTTGGTCTTGAGCGGAAACCAATCCGGGAGATGACAGCATAGCTAAAATAATTGTAAATGAAGCTATGGTGATCGCAGCAGCATTAATAGGAAAAAAGTTCAAATAATGAGTTTTCATAGCGGTACACTTAGAAATTAACAGAACAGATCACATATATAAGTTTACCAGACCAATACGCTTTAAAGCTTACATAATACTTCTTTTACAGACAGATAGAACAAGATTAATACCCAAATGATATAACTAAATATTCCTTTCAGGTATAGACATAGTTGTCTGTCACCGGTATTACTTTATTAATAACGAGATTTCGACAAAAACCTGTGAAATGTTTTAAAAAAGCGCCATCTAAAACAGCTAAGGCATGTACGGTATCGATGATATCTGATCTTTTTGAAGACTTTGCAAAGCCTTCTTTTAGAGCCATCTCTTATTTAACAAACTCATCGATTACTTATCGAACTCACGATAATTCATTGTAGTCATCAAAATTAGAGTTTTTTACCGCAACCCTGGTATTCCAGCTTTAGTTTTACTTCAGATATGCTTACCAAGAACTTGAGCATGGATGAGATGACCGGGCAAATCCCACTTTAAACTTTATTAATGCAGTCCATACAACAGTTTATACTCATCTGCGTGATATATCAAAATACCTGTAAGAGCCTCCCCAAAAACCGCTTCAACGACCAGGATGAGAAGAAGGCATTAACTCTTAAAGGTATCCAGCATTTATTATCTAACTTGAGAGGGAAAATCGTGGCTAAGAATGAAATCGTTCTAAACCTGGAAAAGGAAGGCGAAATATTAACCTTTTTCGGTGAACCGGATAGTAAAGCGCCGGCGGTGGAATTCAATTGCGTACTTGCCCCCGGCGCCAAAGGTCCGGATCCGCATGTTCACACTGTGCAAACGGAAACGTTTCACGTAACGTCCGGTACTATGATTGCACGCATTAAAGGACAGGAAGATGTTACTTTAACTCAGGGCGAAAAGATTGTGATTCCGCCCGGCAAGGTTCACTCGTTCACGAACGGCAGCAAAGATGAGCCACTGGTAACCCGGATTGTTGTTGAGCCCGCCCTTGATTTTCAATGGTTTTTGTCCGAAGCGGCGAAATCGGCCATTCGTAATGGTGGAAGCTGGAAAGCTTCGCCTCTATTGGAGGTCGGACACTTAATGTGGTTATCCTCTGATCAACATCGGATTGGCCTGCCGCTTTTTGTTGAATATCTTCTATTCGGCTCACTATCCATCCTGGCGAGGATGACTGGAAAAGCCAAAAACATCGCCCCGAAACCTTGAGTTGGGGGCGAATCTGCATAAAAGCATCTTTTGACATTTATATTTCTGTGTTTAATGTTCAAGATACATAACACCTGTATCTAGTTAGTAGTTAAATACAGCTCTGTTGTTCATGATAAGTTAAACAGCAGATTATAAAAGCCGGTCAATCCGGGCCGGCTCTTAACCGATATATTATTTAATCGAAATACCCTGCGCCGGTTTAGCTTAATCGTATCAGCACAATGATATTTCGCAGTAAGATTTCAAATTTTTGCCTATATTAGAGCTCCATGTCTATTTTAAGATTAACAACTTTAAAACAGGCTATATCAAGTGAAACGCCCTCGACTTTTACCCTACCTTGGGAGATTTACGCTTCTCCATCTGCTCCTCTATTTTGCAATAGGCTTAGTTTTTCTGTTATTCCAATCTGCATTGCCTGAGGCAAACCGGGTTGCGCTCGATTTTTATGA
>SLJN01000077.1 GCA_007135115.1 Balneolales bacterium | reverse complement strand
TTTTCGGTGATGAGCGGATTTGGTTCGGCGAAGCCGGAAGTTTACAGGAAAACCCGGGGATATCTGTGCAAACCGGCAGAGATCCAATGGTACGGTATAATATTACCGGTAATGCGGATTTCGAATTTGAGCATAGCTTTTTCAACATTGCCATTGAGGGAGACGTCGCTTCATCCAATGAGGAAGCATTTGAAATCAGTTTGAATGGAGGTGCCGGAGTTGATATATCAGGTGTATCCGGTCAGGCTGACTTTGAAAATATTCTGATTACATCTTCCGGAATTGAAGATTACGGTAACTTCGCCGGTAACGCCGAGTTTGATGTGATGGATGTCGCCACACTCGAACTGGGAACGTTTATTTACGAATCCGATGAAGACGGGTTTGAAATAGATATTGCGGATGGGTTTGACCGTGATCTGGACGAGCTTGAAGATGCCGAAGAAGGGATGGAGCAAATTGAAGTTGTAGAGTACCTTTGTTTTGGTAGTTGTGATGGAAATGGCGGAGGGTCTTCAGCTCTGTATCTGAGCATTGGGGGCGAAAGTGATGGTGATAGCGGCTCTTTTGGTGGAGGCATTGAGGAAGTAGTTTTCTATGAAAAATCCAATGGAGATATCTCCTTTACCATGCGTAATCTGGAGCTGAGCCTGGGAAGCAGCTTCTCCGCCAATGCGCATTTGATGTACGAATCCACTGATTCCGGCAATGCCTTGTTTGCAGCCGGCAGCGGTCAGTTTGATATGGGAGGTACCAGTGCGGAAGCCATGATTGCCGGGGGATTTTCCAACATCGACAATGAACTCTCCTTTGGTATCTTTACGGCGGTAAACCTGGATGTCGGTTTTGAGGTTGTACCCGGAATTGTAAGCATCTCTGGGTTTGGCGGCGGCTTCTTCTACCGGCCTGAACTCGATCACCTTGATATGGTAATGGATGCCGCAGATAGTTTTCGAGGGGAGCCTGCAGGTGATGGCCAATTAACACGGGCAACTGATGGTCGCCCGATGGATAATGCTGATTTGGATGATGATGATGTAGATATAAAATTTGCGATCATGCTTTATGCCAAACTTGATCTGGTAGGTGCAGGTGGTTCGAACCTTGTTTCGGGATCCACCATGCTTGAAATCACCAACAAATATATTGCTTTAGATGCTGACGGTACCATTATGGGAATGGATAGTTCTCCAACAGTGGCTGCCGGAACGTTTTTTGCAAGTGTAGATCGAATGGGCGGCTTATCCATTCATGCCGATCTCGACATATATATGGATATTCTTCGGATAGTTGAGGTTGACGGTGGTGTAACCTTCTTCGTTTCCGAACGTGAAGATGAGTCCGGAGCCGATTGGGGCCTGAAAGCTTCCATTGAAATTGATTTGTTGATGATGAGTAGTGCTCAAAACACCCTGTTAGCAAGCAACGACGGTTTCTATCTGGATGCAGGGTTCTCGTATGGTTTTTCAGTTGGAATATCGGTAGAGGCCAGCATTAAAGGCGCTGTATGGTATTTAACATACGATGATGCCCAGCTACCCTTTGGTGCCTACATGGCAGTTAGTGGTGAATTTGATATCGTCATTTTATCAGCCGAAGCTACGCTCAAAGGGGCTTTCGCCAGACATGCCTCAGATGAATATGAATTCTTTGGCTATGGTGAGGTTTGTGGAAGCATTCTCAGTGTAGGAACCTGCCGGGATGCCTGGATTAAAGTTTGGACCACTTCATCCGGTTTTGATTACGACGGTGGCCGAGGCTCCTCGCTGGAAGAACCAAGTATCATTGAACAGGCCCAGCAGCAGGCTGAAGAATTTGAGCAAATGGTTACCGAAGCTATCGAAAATATTGAGGCTGAAGTGACTGCACCGGCAGCTCCTGCGGTTCATTTTGATGAAGAACAACTGACTCAGGCAGGTTACAATCTGAAAACGGCTACCGGGACTGAGAAGTTTGCCTGGCGCTTTACCATGATGGGCAATGAAGCGAGAGGGGATAAGACCGTAGGTGAGGTTCCGAATGTGTTGCAAGAGTCACTTGCCTACGAACGCTCATCAACATTAGATAACTTCCTTGATTTCGGTTTACGTGAAGATTCTGATCTGCTCGATAACTCCGAAACCTCTTGGACGGATGCCGAAGATCAGGTAGAAGCCAAACTCGAAACCATTGATAACATCAGTGAGGATGTGGTCAGCAGGCTTGATGAGGTCGTGGTTAAAGCAATAGAAATAGAGGAAGGTGTGCAGGATCTCCAGGACGATGCCATTTCTCAGATGGCAACGAATCCGGCGACACTTCTGAATGATCCGGGCGGCAAAATGACCGAAGACAATCTGCCGGAATTTGAGGTAGATGAAACACAGGCCGAAGATCAGGCGCTAAGTCTGGGAGAGGTGACCGAGGCTATAGAAGAAATGGAAGATCGGGTTCATGCCGTCGTCGATACGATCGAGCACAATCTCAGTGAAATGGATAACCTGATTGGCCTGGGTGATCTCGATGACTTCGATTCAGATGAAGAACCTACTTTTGCTTCCATTTCCGAGTACTATGCGGAGGCGCTTGAGGAAGTTGATCGATATTTTGCACTACAGGCAAATAGATATTGGCATAGGGTAAACATGTCGGAATTCGTGGTATTAATGTATGAAAACCGCGAAAGCCAGTTTGATAATGCAGTAGAAACGTTACTGGATAACTTTGTATCCGCTTATAACAATCGACAAGTGGATGAACAAACCTTTGACCGAGAGCGGGAAATGATGGCCGAGCGCATCCGTCTGATTGAAGATCTCGCTGATGATGCTTCTGATTACAATGCTCCGTATAATTTCTCTGGGTTTGAAGCTGAGATGGTGTATGACTCACTTGCTAATGAGGATGTAAACTTTGAAGACTTTTCCGGACTCGAAGAAAACATCAAAAACTTGTGGTACGATATTCACATTCTGGGTAATGAAGAGTATGTGGATCAAAAAGGTCAGTTCATCGCAGGAGAGTTTTATCAGGATCATCAGGATTTTCGCTCTTCGGTAACCGATATCATGGAAGTCAATACCGAGTTGATCGATGATTTCTACAACCTGAAATCCAACATGTTAACGAGCTTGTATCATGTCATTGACAACTATGTTCAGATCAGAGAGGATGCAGAAGAAGAGTTAGGTGAGGAACTGGATGATGACATGTTCACCGAGTATCAGTCCCGCAGGGACGATGTGCTTTCGTCACTCGAAGCGCCGCAAATATCTTCCATAAACGTTGATTCAGACAGGGAGAGCGATTACTTCTTTGGTTTCACTGATATTAGCTGGAGTGCATCCCACCCGGATGGAATAGCTGATATCAGCTTAGATATTCAGCAAGTTGATGATGAGGGTGGCGATATAGGTGAAAGCAATTACCTCTCAGTCGGTAAACCATCTCATTATACCCACTTTGCTTATCCTAATGATCCGGTTATTCAGGATGATTTACTTGATTTTAATGAAAATGCGACCACCCATCATGTAAATGTTGGCGTGCGAGCACGCAGCACCGGAGGGGTAAGTTCCCGGCTGAGAGCCGAATTCGATATGGCAGTTGGGCCACACGGTCAGTCTACACCTTCCGGAGAGGATATTATACCCACCGATACAGATCCGCCGGCCAATGTGATGGTAGATCTGGATCACTACTACAACATCAACACCGAGACGGTCTTCACCAGTGAGTTTGATCCGTTGACTATGCAGATGGATTTTCAGGAAACCGAACGTGAAGTATACTGGACATCCGATCCGGAGACCATCCAAATCAGAGTACTGGTTCAGGAGCCTGAAACCAGTATCCAGGAATACCGGTATATGCTCGGAAATGTGCGAGGCAGTGAAAACTTACTCGAAAACACCGAGCTGATCGGTGAGGTCGAAGACTTTCCTGATGTATCCGGTAACTGGGATGAATTGTTAGAGGCAGATTCCCGTATCATCAACATGGAGCCGGGGCAGGAATATTTTCTGACGGTTGAAGCCATCAACATGAATAATCAGTTAACCAGAGATATTGTAGAGCGGCCAATAATGTATGATGATACCCCGCCAGACCCACCGGAACCTGCGAGTCAGTTAGCTATGTATGATCATATCAGTCCGTTTACTCAAAGTGATATGGAGGCTTCGGAATTTGTGAGTACCCCACCCGAATACAGCTTGACTACTATCCAGCAAAGCCTCAGAAATAACAGCAGCGAAGTTCCTGAATTGCATGTTGCCTGGGAAGAAGCTTCTGATGAGGAGTCCGGTATCTCACACTACGAATACTACGTTTCGACTGAAGAAGATTATAACGATGCTGAATTTCAAAACAACGGAGTGACCACAACTGAAACTAATGCCGAGATTATAAGCGGAGAAGGAGATCATCAACACATTAGTTTTGAGTTTGATGAAGAACAGTATATCCACGTGCGTGCAGTAAACAATGCAGGTCTTGAAAGTGATGTGTTGACTATCGGACCCAGATTCCCGTATGATCCGAATCCACCTAATGAGCCTGAGATTGTCGGGTACGACGGACATGATTATATCCGGGTATACTTTACCAAACGCACTTACGATGCGGAATCCGGAATGAAGGGATACCAGTATTCTATAGGCACAAGCCCGGGAAGCACCGATATACGTAGCTGGCCGGACGATAATGAAATTGACTATCATGGCACGATGGGCTACCTGAATCGAAATAACAGCATGAGTACTCCTTACATTGAAATTTCAAAAGATGATCTGCCGCAAGATGAGCCATTATATTTTAATGTGAGGGGCATCAACAATCAAAACACTGAAACCAATGTGGTTTCAACCGGAAATATTTTTCTTGATAACACTCCTCCGGAAGAGCCGGTTGTGTCACTCACAGTAAAAGATGGAAATAAGCTGGAAGTAGATGTCAGTAATATCTATGATTCGGTTTCCGGTGTTGAAAGTGTCGAAGCTTTCGTAGAATATCCGGGTGTTCCCTACCACTTAATTACGGTGAACTGGTCAGATATCGGTAACCTCAGCTCGGTGCGCACAGATAATTTCAGTGTTAGCACAACATACGATGCGGATCCTGACTACAACATTCACGAGTTGAAGGTGCATATTCGCATCACAAATGTCGCCGGGCTACAAACAACCGTGACTGAGGAAGTTCCGTCACCCGCGTTTAACACAATTCCAACCGGGACGTATCAGATAGGATTTTAATGGTAACTGAATATGGTCAATAGACAGCGAATTTTTTATTTATCTATGATTGCAAAATATTTCTCCGGGGTTGCAATGCTTTTGATGTTATCCATTCCGGTCATCTCGAATGCCCAGGAAGTTCGGACGGTAGTCGTTCCGGATGGGCACGCTTATATCTATCACGATCAACTCATTGCCCTGGGGCACGGCTTCAACGTATACCGCGAGAGTGATGGGGAAACCGAGCGCTTGAATGAAGATCCGGTTTATCCGGCCAACAGCGGAGCTGATTTTCAGCATTTTCTGGAAGATGACTTATTTCGTGATATTCAGGAAGCCATGGATTCTGCCGGACCTCAGGAAATCTTCTTACGACTACGGGGGGATGAATTTGAAAGAAACATCCTGGCATTCAGCTATCCGGATATTGCCAAGGCTATGGGGATGTTATTTATTGATGAAAACCCGGTATTGGATACCGAAGTTACCTACCGGTTTGAACTTGTAAACCAGCGCGGAGAGTCAACCGGTCGTGAATTCGAAAGTTCACTTGTTGTTGAGCAAGTTGACCTTACCCAGCCCGAAGTTCTTGATGTAACCAGACAAGGTTCTGATATAACCGTTCAATGGAACTATTTGGATCCAACCGAAGATGGCGTCGATCCGGTTGTTCGCTTTGATATCTTCATGAAACCGGATGAGGAAGAATCCTTCAGAAGGGTAACGGATCGCAGTCAATTGCGACTTTTGGATGAAACGGAATTCACGTATTCATTTACCCTTGAAGATGAATATGAGACTGCTGAATTCACGGTAGAAGCCATCGACGCCACCGGTGAGAACCGCATTGCCGCTGACCCTGTTGAGATTGAATTGGTTGATCAGACAAAACCTATGGCAGTGCAGCAGGTATTTTCCACTATACGCGATGGGGGCGTGGATCTGACCTGGCCGGTGAGCACCGATCCCGATGTTGTCGGTTATTATGTGGATCGAATTAACGCGGATACCGCAGATAGCGTCCGGCTGAATGAAGAGATGATCACCTTAACAGACCCGGAATTCAGAGATGAAACCATAGAAGCCGGCTACGATTTTTACTACTATGTGACAGCCGTATCCGAAACCGGGATGGAAAGTGAACAGGGGAATCCTGCTATCGAAAACATTATTGAGGTGCATCATCCCGACCCGCCTTCTGATCTGTCTGCCGTCGTGGATGAAGATGAAGGTATTATGGAACTTGAGTGGCAGGGCGTCGAACAGGATGAACTCTTCAATACCTACATTGTGCTTCGCCGAAAACACGAAGACGGGGAGCGGTCGGCCTTTTCCCAGGTCAATTCCGACCGGCTCACAGACAACACCATGATCGATGACGGTATTGCCGGAGAAGGCTTTACCGAGGGGATGTTTTATGAATATGGGGTTGCGGTCGTCAATGAGCAGGGAATGCGTAGCGATACGGTGTTTACGGTAGCTCAAATGCCGGTTGTAACGCCTCCGGCACCGCCTGCCAATATTGATGCTTCTATTGATCGGGGAGTGCGTATCAATTTGTCATGGGGAGCTTCTCCTTCACCGGATGTTACAACTTATAATCTATATAAAGTTGCCGGGGAGCAGGATACCAGTTTGGTTAATCATACTCGCGGAAATCGTTTTTTATCGGATGATGAAGTCGATGTGGGCAATGAGTATACTTATTTTGCCACAGCTGTGGATTCAGCCGGTAACGAAAGTGATCCTACGCCACATCAGGAAATTTTAATGAGAGACTCTTCTCCACCTGCTTCTGTCAGAAATCTTCAAGCTGTTGCATTGGACGAGGGTGTAACCTTAAGATGGGAACCTTCATCTTCGGATGATATTGAAGGTTACATCGTAAAACGGTCCTCACTGCGTAACGGTCAGTACGAAGCTCTTCACGATGAGCCGCTCACCGATGTAGACTGGACAGACGAGGACGGTGAAGCCGGTAAATGGTATCGCGTGTATGCCGTAGATACTTCAGGCAACAAGAGCCGACCGGGAAATCCAAGACAGGCTACTTCATCAGATTAATTATACGGGACTAACTATTAATCTCAGCAGTAAAAAGCAATTGTTAATAGTGACGATATACAAGGCTTAACCCCTATTTACGTTAGCATTGTGATTTTCGAGACGGTCTGTCTAAATTACGACCGTTCACAGCACACCTGATTGAAATTATTTAAACTTTACTATGAACAAAAGAATTTTACTATGGGGCGGATTGGCAGCAATACTGGCTATTGCTGTCGGAATGGGCATTTATCTGGCATCGGATGACACTCCCGAAACGACTTCGGCCGATGATATTATCGACGCCGAAACGCAAAACATGCTTCAGGTGCAATCGGAGGACTGGGTAAAAGGTAACCCGGATGCCGATGTGGTGGTTGTTAAATACAGTGATTTTCAGTGCCCGGCATGCCGGCAGGCCGCAATGATGGATGCCAGTGTGGAAGATGAGCTTGGGGATGATGTAGCCTTTGTTTACCGCCATTTCACGCTTCCGAACTTTGAGCACAGCCGCACCGCTGCAAAATACGCCGAAGCCGCCGGTAAGCAGGGAAAATTCTGGGAAATGCATAACATGATATTCAACTATCAGGAGCGTTGGTCAAGAGGCGATGCCAACTCCATATTCGAAGAAATGGTGGAACATCTTGATCTGGACCGGGAGCAACTTCAGCAGGATATGGAATCAGCAGAAGTTGGTGACCGCATAGACGAGCATCGCAGCCAGGGTGAACGCCTCCAGGTACGTGGCGTTCCATCGCTATTCATTAACGGTGAGGCGCAGCAATATCCCGGTTCACCTGATGAGTTTCGCGAGTTGTTGGAATCCTATTTATAATCGTTCAATTCAGGTTATACAAGCATGACTAAAGCCGCAGGTAAACCCATTTTAATAGGCGTCATTGCATTGGTGGTCATTGCATTTATCGGCTTGATTGATGCCATTTATCTGACGGCTTCGCACTATATGGGAGGTGTGCCCACTTGCACAGCCATGGAGGGGTGTGATGAAGTTGCCACCAGTGATTATGCCACCTTAGGTCCGCTGCCGGTAGCCCTTTTGGGTGCGCTGTTTTATGGCGTCATGCTCATCGCAGGATTTTTGTGGTTCGATATGCGTAAAAATTTCGTCCTGAAACTGCTTCCACTACTAACGGTCCCGGCATTTCTGTTTTCCGGTTGGCTGGTATACCTGATGAATTCGGTTATCGAAGCGTGGTGTTTGTACTGTCTGATTTCAGCCGGAACCACTACTTTAATCATGGGCCTTTCACTTTGGTTGCGCACCAAAGTCTGAAATCGGATCCGGTCTGAAATCGGATCCGGAACGGATTCTAATAATTTTTGACTCAATTTAACCGGTTTTAATCCCCTAATGTGATCTCTCTTCTGAAACTTTTGCGTTCGAGTTGAGTAAGTGTTGCTGAAACCCTAAGAATTTGTGTCAAAATTCACATTGAACCTCTGAAATTGTTATTATTCTTTTTTAAGTGTAGACAAGGCGGCAATTTCAGTGGAATATTCACACTATAAAAGGAGCTAAAATATGCTTTATCAAAAGTTACAAACCCTTACAATACTGTTGTTAGCAGCTGGGATCACTCCAGGAGTAGCAGTTGCACAGGATGCTACCGATTACCTTCCGCAGTATGGTGGAAGTGATTGGACTTATACCACCGAATTCTCAGAGATTATGGAAGAATTCGAGGAAGATTTCCCGGAGTCCATATCTCAAAGAGACTCGGTTAAGTCCATTGACGTGGAGGATACGCTAACCGTTTATCGAATGGAATCCATGCCGCTGGACGACTTTGGCTTTGATGATTTCAATGGTGACTTTGATGATGAAGTCGAGGCTGCGGAGTACGGGTGGATGGTTTATGAAGATATGGTCAGTCCGCTGATCGAAATTCCGGATGAGTTTGATGAAGAGTTGCCAGCCCGTCTTTCAGCCAATTCGGCTAATGCCAACCTCACCGGTACTGCTATGATCACCCAGCAGTTTGACGAAGAGGATCTGGAGTTTCTTCCACTTTTTCGCTTCAACACTCAGCCCGGTGACGAATGGGATCTCATCAATGTGGATGAATTGATCGAAATACCTGAAGAAGCTCGTGAGGATCCTGAATTTCCGGATTTCATAGAATCCATTGAAATCAATTTCCACCTTAAAGGCAGTCGCCATGACCAGGAAGATGTTGAGTTGGATGGTGACACACATACTGCAGAGGTATTTGGAACCACCATGTCATTGGGAATTACCTTGAACATGGATGATGAATTTGATCTCCCTGATGTCGAAGCGGACATTTTTGACGAATATTCCTACACAACCCGATGGGTTGAATCCTATGGCAATGTAAACAGTTCCGCCGAATCTCATACTATTGATGTTGAAGAGTTAATGGAACTGATCGAAATTCTCGAAGGTGGAGGTGAAACTGAAGCTGCAAAGCTTGCTGATGTGGCCATCGGTATTGCAGAAGAAGATGAATTCACAGAGCTGATTATCCCGGCAATGAACACCCAAATGTCGGATTATCAGGAAGGTGATCGTGATGTATCATCTGAAATCGTGGAAGCCGATGAAATGCCGGACTCTCCGGAACTGAAGCAAAACTATCCGAACCCGTTCAACCCTACCACGACCATTTCTTATGAACTTCCTGAAAACGGTCAGGTTGAACTCAATGTATATGATGTAAGCGGCCGTCACATAACCACGCTTGTTGATCAAAATCAGCAAGCCGGAGCCCATCAGGTTACCTGGGACGCTTCAAATATGTCCAGCGGCGTTTACATTTACCAGCTCCGGTACGATAACACTGTTATTTCCAATGAAATGACACTCGTAAAGTAAACCACTGATTCCCAGTAAGCTTTACCATCTTAAAAGAAGGAAATTTGCTAAAGCCCGGTTCGCTTAATTGCGGTGCCGGGCTTTTTTACTTTGTGCCTGTAACAAAACTCCGACTGTTGTTTCCAAATGGTATTATGATTTTTCTTTCATACACTACGTAACCAAAAAACTCAAATTTGCCTGTTTGATGTGGTAATGCTATTCTAAACCCCCGTAAACTTCCACTTATCAATACAGCGCATGGTTAAGAAATACGTTACCGGTTGGTTACTGACCGTATTGATGCTACCTTTG
>SLJN01000004.1 GCA_007135115.1 Balneolales bacterium | reverse complement strand
GGGCTCCGCCGACGGTGTTTCTGGGTGTGCGGTCCCTGGCCAGCCACATGCCAAGCAGGAAAGCAGTACTGACGGAAGCAATCGGAAATTTTTGTAACCAATAGCCAACTTTACTTCGCGATTTCACCTGGCGCTTCATCTCATCCCATGAACTCCCCAATTCATTTTGGATGGCTTCCAATTCGGATTCAAGTTTAGCTTTGCGTTCTTCCAGTGTTGCTTTTTGCTCTCCGTTTTCGGTTTTGGCCATATAATCAGGGTTTTCGTTCTGTTGGAAGTTTCGACAAACAGGTTATGGTTTTTGATTTTCTGATTCCTTTTCCCCGGACTCACCTTGCTTCAGGTCATCAGACTCCCCGGCTTGGTCAACATCCGATTTCTTTTCCTGTAAAGCCTGATAGAACTGTTCCATCATTTGGTTTTGAGTTCGTCGGATGACGAATTTCGGGCGTTTTGCGGCAAACAACAAGCCCAGTAACAAAAACGGAGCTGCAACGATTACAAAACCCAGACTCTCATTGCCGATCAGTTCACCAACATAGGTTGCCAAAGCAAATAATAGCAACAACCCTGAGACAGCCATCAGCACAATACCGGTTACGCGGTAAATGGACTCGGTAACCATTCGGGTGAAAAGTTCAGCCATTCGCAGGGAGAACAGCTCCATTCGCTTTTCCACCAATAGCTTTACGTCTTCGGGGACTTTGCGGAAACGAGAAAAGAAGGAATCTCCTGCCTTCGATGTAGTTTCTTGCTGACCGTTTGTTTTCATTCTTCTCTACGCTTTCGTGACCGGCTGATTAATTTAGCAAGCAGAAAACCTGAAGCTACAGAAACGGCAATCGTCCCAACCGGATACTCTTTCAAATACTTTCTCAGATGGTTCCTTATCTCATCCACTTTATCCTGAACTTCCGGGGATTCCCACATCTCTTTTCCGGAACGAACAGCTTCCTCAAGTTGTCGCATCAATCGCTCTAACGCTTCTTCTTTCTGTTCCATGATAACTACCTCTTTCCTGAATGTGTGAAACAAGTTATTGGTTTTGCCAATTGAATCAATCGGTATATTTAAAATAGCAAAATCGACAACAATTAAATGGCGTGTCCCGATCAAAATCCGAGAGTTCAACGTAATCTAAAAGTAATTTTGTAACATCGCGAAGCAAAAGAAGCGTTTCTTAGTCAATTGTCGCAGTTAGGCATTTTGAAATATGTAATGGGTTTAATCCCTTTTTCGATAAGTTGAATTATTGAAAATTACAGATTAAAAATTGAAGACACGCTTGTTCAAGCAACTTGCCTGCCATCTAAAAAATCTTAAATCTTTAATTTTGAGCGCACTCCGAAAAGTCTGCATGTTCGAATATTTATAGCACGAGCTTAAATAATTCCGACTTTTAGGAGTACACTCAATTTTCAATTTATTCAACCGAAGATATATTATCAGAAGTACAGTCATGGGTTAATCAAATGCGACAGTTGTGTTTCTTATCTATTATAAATGCCGAAATACTCCGTTAGCCGTAGCAATGCACATAAATCATCGTGACGTTTGATGAGATACGACTTTGCTTCAACAGAACGTTTGCTGTACATCAGTTTCAGATAAATCCTGAAAGCATTTTCTTGAAATCCGGCTTGCAAATTCCTATATTTTAAGTCTATCAAATTTTCAAGCCACACACCAAGGTCTTAAAAATCACATGTACGCAGTAGTTGAAATCGGAGGCCATCAGCACAAAGTTGCAAAAGGCGATGTTATATATGTAAATCGTCTGCAAGCTGATGAGAAAAAGTCGGTGACCTTCGACCGTGTTTTAATGATTGGCGGTAAAGACGTTAAAGTCGGTACTCCTCAGGTGGAGAATGCCAAAGTTAAAGCCAAGGTTGTGAGCCACCTGCGGGATGATAAAATCATCGTTTTCAAGAAAAAACGCCGCAAGGGATACCGCAAAAAACAAGGTCATCGCCAGGATTTGACCCAACTTCAGATTGAAAACATTAGCTCCTAAATCCAAGTTTAACCATGGCACATAAAAAAGGTGGCGGCTCAACTAAGAACGGCCGCGATTCCAATCCGAAAATGCTGGGAGTGAAGAAATTCGGTGGCCAGCAAGTGCTTGCCGGAAACATTATCGTGCGTCAGCGCGGAACCAAGTTTCACCCCGGCCGCAATGTCGGCATCGGCGGAGACGATACCCTTTTTGCCAAATCCAATGGCACCGTTTCATTTGCGGTTAAGGGGAAAGAACAAAGAAGAGTCGTCTCTATCGATCCTTCCTGATAACATTCAGGAGAACTCCTTTCATGATATCCTCCAAAAGCCTTAATGATACCTCATCATTAGGGCTTTTTTTATTTTAACATCTACCTAATTATGATGAATCGTCCCCAACTTCCCGGCCTGCCAAAGATTACCGTCAACAGCATATTTTGTATAGGCCGTAATTATGCTGAACACGCCAGGGAGCTGAATAATCCCGTTCCTAAATCGCCCGTGGTTTTTACCAAACCGGCAAGCAGTCTGATTTTTGATGGCGATGCTATCGTTATTCCGGAATTTACCGAGGATGTCCATCATGAATTGGAAATGGTCGTAGCAATCGGCGAAACCGGTAAAAACATACCCGCTGAACAGGCACAAAACCATATTGCCGGCTATGCCATCGGGTTAGATATGACCGCCAGGGACGTGCAGAGCCGCCTCAAAGAAAAGTCTCACCCCTGGGATCTGGCCAAAGGACCGGATACGTTTGCTCCTCTGGGAAATTTCGTTGAAGCAACTCAGGTAAACCCTGCTGACATCCACCTTTCGCTCAAGCGGAACGGTACATTTGTCCAACAGGGGACCACTTCTGATATGATTTTTTCCGTGCATCAGTTGATTTCCCACCTCTCGAAATATTTTACCCTGAATCCGGGAGATCTCATCTACACCGGAACTCCCGAAGGCGTCGGACCGGTACAAAAAGGAGATCAACTCGAAGCCGTACTTGGTGATAACCTGTCTACACTTTCGGTCTCGGTAACATGATGAAACGTGTTGGTCTGCTTATATGCCTTCTTCTGATGGCATGGTCAAACTCCCGGGGTTCTGATCTTCCCGATTTCATATCGGAAGATGCCGATTATCTTTGGCCGACCAACGCCAGTAATTACATTTCATCTACTTTCGGGGAAACCCGATCTCAGCATTTTCACGCAGCCATCGATATCGGCACATGGGGGCATGAAGGCTACCCCGTCTTCGCCACCCGCGACGGAATTTTATACCGGGCTGGCGTAACTCCACGCGGTTATGGCAATGTCGTTTACCTTCAACACGCCGATGATTCCTTCTCGTTATACGCTCATCTGCGGGATTTTGCCCCGGAAATCCGGGAAGTGGTTGATTCCATTCGTTTTGAAGATTACAGCTTCGTCTTCAATCGAAACCTGGAAGACAAAGGTATCGAATTTGAACGGGGTGATATCATCGGATGGAGCGGATCAACCGGAGTCGGACCGCCGCATTTACATTTTGAACTCAGGTCGCCTGATAACAAACCCTTCAACCCGCTGCTCACCAATATTTCGGTGGATGATGATATTCCGCCACAATTTTCCGGTATGGCGATCGAACCACTCAGCCCGCATAGTTTGATCAACGGGGAGCGAAATATCGTTCAAAAAAGCCCGACTCATACCGGTTCTTATTTTGATTTCGGCGAGATAGAGATTACAGGTCCCGTTGGGCTTGCCGTAAATGCATTTGATCGTAAAGACGGGTCCAACAATGTTGTGGCCGTCTATGAGCTGGAGCTATGGGTGGATGGGGAAAAAGACTTCCACTCCAAAGTAGACAGCTTCCGTTTTAGTGACACCCGGCAGGTTTTTGTTGACCGGGTTTACCCCACGCTTCGTGAGACCCGAAGAGGCTACCAACGATTATACGTTGCAGAAGGCAATACCCTGCCTTTTTATGAAGATACCGGTCACAACGGCGTGATAGGCCTACCTGACGGAACCTATCCCATAACCGTGATCGCACGGGATTTCGCGGGAAATTCCACAAAAGCCAAAGCCACGGTTTCGGTTGATCAAAGCGATGTTTCGACAAATAAACCTCAGATGACCAGCGGCAATCGAACCATTTCGGTAGATGCCAACGGCTCGGGTGATTTATCCGATTGGTATTGGCATAAAAACTGGCTGGCCCCGGATACTGAAGAAACTCCCTGGTATCTGACTGTCAACGGAAGTTTCCGAAATGCCTCGATGAACGGGAAAACCGGAAATAGCCACCCGGCTGTTAAACTTGATCCTGAAAAATCTGTTGAAATTGACACCGGCAATGGATCTCAACGCATCCACCGGATTTTGCCGGATACTGAAACGGTAATCCGGACGGCAGATCACCGCTTTAAAGCAAGATTTGCTGAAGCTTCAGTTTTTGACACTTTGTCTGTTTCTATCCATCACGGCTCGGATGAGTTCGGACCTTATGTTGAAATCTTCCCTGATCAGGAACCACTGGCCGCTCCCGTAAGCATATCCTACCTTCCTGATGCCGATTACCGGGACAAAGAACAACTCGCCTTTTTTGAAAAAAACTCTGATTCAGACAATCTCAGTAAAGTTTCGACCCTTCATTTTGATCATCGCCTGGATGCTACGATTACTAATTTCGGCCGGTACTACATCCATCAGGACACCATTCCACCGGAGGTATCCGCTCCTGAGATCGTGCAGCGATCAGACGGAAAATGGTTTGCAAACGTTACCGTCAAAGATGAACTTTCGGGAATAGACTACCAGTCAGCACGCTTCTACATTAACGACGAACGAGGCATTGCCGAATACGACCCTGAAAAAGATAAACTCATATATCATCACCCCGATTTTTCACCCACTCAAGATGAGTATGAACTCAAGGTGGTCGTCCCCGATCAATCGGGTAATATCACCCGCGAAACCTTTAAAGCCTCACCCTGACTCCCTTCGATTTGCGCTGTTCATCCTACTGATCTCCCTTGCGGCATGTACTACAACCCAGGAGACACGAGTTGATCACGGACAGATTGAGCTACACACCCCGGGTTATCCAGGATTTTACCTTACGGCTTACAATCAGTTGCAGGAAGATGGAGCTGACAGCATCGAAGTTGAACTCGAACTCCCTTATAAAAACCTGTATTTCAGGAAATCCTCGGATGATCTCTATTCCGCCCGGTTCACACATCGCATTTTAATTGAGCAGCAATCCGATACCGATTCAGATCGCTACTCAACGGTACACCACGTTGTTACCGATGATACCGTTTCTACTTCAGATTATGAGGTCACGACCTCCAACGAAAAATTCCTTTTTACGGATCGTTACCCACTCGAGCCCGGTTTTTACCGCATCCGGGTAATGGTTACCGATAACTTTACGGATAAAGATTTCAGCAGAACCACAGAAATTGAAGTTCCCGATCTTCAATCTAAAGAAATGGCGTTCGGTCAGCTTCGGCTATTAAGCCTCCATGAAGACCGATTTCGCATCGTACCCGGTTATCACCAGGAAGCGGGCTATGACTCGTTAAAAAGCAGCATCCAGCTTTATGTTGATTCAGACACCGACCAGGCGGAATTCAGGATGCGGTTACTCAAATTTAATTACGACGATGAGCCTGCCCGCCCGCCTCACATGCAGACGCCTCTGCAAGGGAGTTTGTTTTATCGCGGAATTGCATACGGTGAGCCCGATACGGTTCATACCACCACCAGAGAACTCACATCTTTACAAGGGATATTAGACATAGACTTTGAACTCCCGCGCCTGACGGAAGGAAACTATCGGATCGAAGTAGAATCACCGGATTTACGCGAAAAGGGCCGGGAAGAGGATTTATACCGGGCCCGGGATTTCGCCATTATGCCCAAAGGGTTTCCCTACATTTCGGATATGGAGCAAATGGCCGAAGCGATTGTTTATATCACGCGTGAAGATGAGTACGAAAAAATCATCAACTCCGAAGATCACCAGGATCTGCGCTATAATTTTGAAGCTTTTTTTGCCGGGCTGTACAACAATCGAAATATGGCCAAGAATGTCATCCAGCAATACTTCAACAGAGTCGAAGAAGCAAATCTGATGTTTTCCAATCACAAGCCCGGCTGGAAAACAGATCCTGGAATGATCTATATCTTATTCGGTCCACCCGACCAAAAAGAACGATCTATTAACGGGATGGTATGGCGTTATACCCGTGACTCACAAATGCAGGCGCACAGCTTTGTTTTTGAACGAAGCCGCAACGTAGACCGAACTTATCCCACTGAAAATTATGTTCTCCAACGTGGCCGCCAATTTGATCGCGACTATCATAGGATTATGGATCGCTGGCGCAGAGGTCTGGTATTTTAAACGGGAACGAATGGCTTCCTTTGGCTGATTAATTTCGTAACCCAATCACAAATTTTCTTGTTATGTCGAATGCGGATTTTCATGATCAACATATTGTTGTAACCGGCGGCACAGGTGGATTAGGCCGCGCAATAATTCAAAAATTACTCGACCGGGGTGCCCATTGTACCATTCCCTGCTTTGATGAAAAAGAGCTGGAAGGATTCCCCTATGTCGATCATGATAACATAAAACTTGTTACAGGGGTTGATCTAACCGACAACTCCCAATGTGAACGTTTCTTTTCATCAGCTTCGCAAAGACAGCCGCTTTCGGCTTCACTTCATCTGGCGGGTGGTTTTGGCATGGGGAAAATTGACTCTGCCACCACCGATGATCTCCAGTCAATGTTTGATATCAACACCAAAACCTGCTTTAACAGCTGTAAATACGCAATTGCTTCATTCAGAAATCAGGAAAGCAGCGGTAGGATTGTCAATATTGCTGCAAGGCCTGCTGAGTTTCCGCGCCAGGGCAGCGGACTTGCCACCTATGCAATCAGCAAATCGGGTGTTGCCGGTTTAACCCAGGCTCTTGCGGAAGAAGTGCATGAAGATGATATCCTCATCAATGCCGTCTCTCCCTCCATTATTGATACTCCGGCAAACCGGGAAGCCATGCCCAAAGCAGATCATAAGAATTGGCCCAAACCCGAGGAAATTGCTGAGGCCGTTTTATTTCTGGCCTCGCCAGCCAATACACTGACCCACGGTGCAATTGTGCCCGTTTACGGAAAAGCCTGATGACCGTTACCAGTCGAAACCGATTTTGACTTCAAATAAAAATGGGTTAAGCTTACTGCCGGTGACCGCTACTTTTGCCGGTCCCACCAAGGTTCGCGTTCCGGCCTCAAGTGCCCAACCAAGATACAGCGGCTCATCTTCAAGGATATTTGTGAGATGATCAAAAGAATTGCTGACGCCGGCTCTCACGGTGAGGAATCTGTCATTCCAGGGTTCAAACTGCAGAAGTCCGTGGCCGGTTGCAAATGCCCGCCCCGGCAGTTGGTGCAAAATAAAACCGGGTGCATCGGGATAGTGCTCCGCTCTTAATTGATGATGTAAAGGAAGATCTTCCCCGTAACTCTGACCGGTTCGGATATGGTGACCAGCCGTCCAGCGGTCTGCCAATCGGTAATACCCACGCCATTTTAACTCATGCCGGCTGAAAGCGAGCGTATTTCCGATTCCCGGTAATGAAACATCGGACCGGTATTGAAATGACTGCCCATATTCGGGGAAAAAGCTTCGGTTAAGCGTATCAATCCATATATCCCCAAATAAACTGAAGAAAAGGGACCAGCCTTCCGGAAATTCAAAGTCGCCAATGGCGCTGGTTTGATAAAAATATTCCGATCTAAAACCGGTACTCAGCAGCGCCACATTGGAAAACAACGGTCCGATCATCAGTTCCCCGAAGAAAGCATCCGTACTTACATTCGAATCCCTGTCCTGATCAATAAAAATATCCGTGGAATGCCGGGTGTAATTCAATCTGGTTTGTGCGCCGTAACGGGTGTCCAGCTCACCGATTTCTGGATAGTTAAAGTATCTGGCATCGAAACTGATTTTCTCCCCTAACATCAGCGTAAGCCGTGCTGATGAAGACTCCATCATCAAATTGCGAAAAGCGAGGTTAAATTGAAGGGACGCCCGCCGTCGGGTATCATAGCGAAGGCCAAAATTGAATTCATCATGATGCGCCTCAACCACATTAAGTACAAGAACATT
Organism: Balneolales bacterium; assembly: GCA_007135115.1. Lineage (GTDB taxonomy): Bacteria > Bacteroidota > Rhodothermia > Balneolales > Natronogracilivirgulaceae > SLJN01. The sequence continues at coordinate 22,151 of SLJN01000004.1, read as the reverse complement.
TTTATCCTCATCATGCGTGAGCCGATACGTTATCCGCTCGAAAAATGGTGTTGCATACAGCCGGTCAATTCCTTCTTCGATATCTTCGGGCATCAGAGGTTCGCCAGTCGGCAGATTAAAGTCCCGCAGCACCCGATCTTCGCTTATTTCCTCCAGTCCGGTTACACGTATTTCATCAACTACTACCGATTCAATATCCTGTTTTTCCGGGCGGGTAGGATCTTCACCCCTCTTTTCATTCAGAGAATCCGCGACTGCTTTAAGTTCATCGTATATTTCCCGGGCTGACTCTTCACCAATATCAATGATTTCTTCGACGGAACCAAAATCCTGTATGGTGAAATCACCAAGATCAGGCCGCAGCATTTTATCCGCTTTATCCTCCTGTTCACGAATATTGCCCAGCATCCCGATAGATATCGTCTGGTTCAGAATGGAGACCAGATCACGCAACTGATCCTGTGACTGTAGCTGCGTACTCACATTGACGCCCAGAGCGTAATCAGCGCCGAGATCAAAAACATCATCTACGGGCATATTGCGCACCAACCCACCGTCTACCAGGTATTTCCCATCAATCCGAATAGGTTGAAAAATACTGGGGATTGCAATACTTGCTCGCAGAGCTTCCGGCAGATAACCGCTGTCGAGCACCACCGCTTCCCCGGTTTCAATATCGGTAGCAATAGCCGCAAACGGTATCGGCAGCTCTGTAAAATCGTCAATCTGATGGACAGACCAGCTCAGCCGGGAAAGCAGTACCGTAACTTTATGTCCGCCCATGACCCCCGTCGGCAGGCGCATACCCTCTTCATCAATGGGTAGCGATCCGACAAACTGACCATCCCAGATTTTTTCTTCCAGCGGCAAATTTCTCCGGGCGACTTCGTCGGCAAATAGCCGGTTCCAGTTAGTTTCCAGTGCAATATCTTTTAGCTCTTCCGCATCATAGCCTATGGCATATAGCCCTCCGACCACACTCCCCATACTGGTTCCGGTGATGTAATCGATCGGCATATCCACTTCTTCAAGCACTTTGAGCACACCGATATGAGCAAAACCTTTTGCACCACCACCGCTCAAAACCAACCCCAGCTTATGCCCGTCGGTATCATTGTCATCCACTTCTGCTGTAGCTATACCTGGTAAAACGACGGCTAAGAGTATGGTTATGCTGAATATTTTAAATGTAATTTTGGAAATACCTTTCATTGCGGGGGATTTTAAAGATGTAATCAGCCATTTAAAATACACAAATCGGCGATCTCATGCGTTTGAATCGCAAATTATTTGGTGTCAGTAAGAATACGCCAATATCGGCGTTCTGCTCGTCCCCAAAATGCTCGAGTACGCTGTGTACACTGTGCTTTTTGGGAGCTTCGCGCGCCTTGATCTTGGCGTATTCTTACTGACACAACCACTTTTTACAGTCATTTTTGAACGTAGCAATTTTGCTCAACCACTGGAATTATATGTTATTTCGTTTCACCACACTTATCGCTTTAATTATTCTGATCGTATCCTGCCAACCCGGCGACGCTCCGCTTGAAGATTTTGATCAGGTTAACCTTGATGAAACCGGAGTGTTTAGTGTTGATGATCTTGAAATCGGCAGCATAGAAGAGCTCGTTGCCATAAGCGATAACCAGTTCATTGCGCTCGACCGCACCGCCAATCGACTTCACCTTATTGATTCCGAAGGAAATACCGAAAACCTGCGACTGGATATTCCATCGGGCAGCGACATCACCTCCATTGGAACCGATCGCTCAGGCAATTTTTATGTGATGAATAGTTACAGCGGTAAAGTGCACCGATTGGAAGAGGATGAACCCGGCTATTGGAAAACCAATCTGGAAATATCGTTTCAGGATGATATTTCTGAAATGCCCCGAAAACTTGGTGTCAGTGATGACTACGTTTTCGTCAAAACCTTTATTCAAGGCCAACCGGATGAAGATTACAGCGAAGGTAAACTTTATGCATTTAATCACGACGGAGATTTGCTTAATCCCGATCCGGTCAGCTTTCCGATGCAAAATCTGACCCGCGACCCCCTTCGCCAATCCGGGATGCCGATTCCCATACCCTTCAGCAACACTACGGTTTTTGCAGCCGGCAATGACGGCAGCGCCTGGCTCGGCTGGACTGAAAATGCCGAGCTCAGATCTTACTCACCTGACGGACAGCGTAGAGCCGAACTTGAATACCACCTCCAGCCGGCGGCTTCTGATATGAGTGAACTGGAAGAGTGGCTGGAAACTATGGACCCGGAGCTTCGCAATACGATTGAAGCAAGTCTGCCAGAATACCTCCCGGTGATGCACAATATCCTGGTTTCCGATGATGATGAAATCTGGATCCGAATGATGGCAGAGGGTACATCTTCAAATATCATCGTATTTAATCAGGAAGGTGACCCCCAAAAGCAACTTCAAGTACCGGGAGATTTTGAATTGCATGATGTCATCGGCAATACGATTGTCGGCGTAAAACAAGATCCAACCGGGGAGGAAACCCTGCGGATTTTTTCAATGGATGAGTGAAAGAATTAATCCGCGTGGGTTAGGCGCTCGAAGGTTTGCCAGTTACAGATGTTTTTTGCCGCGGATTTGCGCGGATAGAACGCGGATTTTATGTGGAGATAATTCAACAATTTTACTAGGTTTGTGCCTTATTTAATGATAAGAATATCGGAGTGATTAGAATCTCAGATTGACGATTAAGTCTTAGATGGTAGCCATTAAGCATCACCAATATCCGTGCATATCCGCGTAAATCCGCGGCTAATAAAACTCCGATAAACTGATTTTTCCCAGATGAAGGCGCGGGTCATTGCCGCAGATCAACTCATTAGCCAAGACAGCAAAAATGACGGCTTCTTTGGCATCCGGATCTAAGCCAATACGCAAGGTAGATTCAACTGTGGATGGGCTCAATAATTCCCGGAGATGCTTCATCAATAAGGGATTATGAACACCTCCGCCGCTGATGAAGATCTCGGTTTCACCCGGTTTATGTTCTATCTTCCGCACTTCCTCAGCTATCGTTTCGGCGGTAAATCTGCACAGGGTAGCCATCAGGTCTTCCACGCTGAGATTATCCCCGCCTGCATCGGAAATCATCCTGCGATGGAAGGTTTCATAGCCTGTCGTTTTGGGTGGCTTCAGCTCAAAATACCAATGCGATTTTAGCCGCCGAAGAACCTCTTGATCCACCTTCCCGGAACCGGCAACTTCGGCATTGCGGTCATAGCTGCGATCTTTAAAATATTCGCGGATGACGGCATCCATGAGCGTGTTCCCCGGCCCGGTGTCGTAAGTCAGCGGTGGAAAGTCGTCTGAGCCGGCCGGCAGCCAGGTCAGATTTGCAATTCCCCCGATATTGATGAGCACACGGTCTTTTTGATCATCCCCGAACATCAGATAATCACCATAACCGGCGAGCGGGGCACCTTCACCTCCCCTTGCAATATCCGCCTGACGAAAATCGCTGATCGTCGTTATGCCGGTTTTATATGCAATCTGATCCCCGTCGCCAATTTGCATGGTAGCGTTTGGCCAGTCATCGCGCTTATGTTTGTGTTTTGGTGCATGGTGGAATGTATGTCCGTGACTGGCAATCAGATCTACCTCGGAGTTCGCTATATTATGACTATCTAGAAATGATTGGATCATCCCGGCATGGTTTCTCGTCAATAAATCATGATATACCACCAACAATTCCGGGTCGACTACGTCGCTGCGGGTTAATTTGATAAGATCATCCCGCAAATCATCCGGGTAGGGATAGGAGTCAAATGCATCAACGGTTACGGCTGTATTTTTTCCTGAGCCGCTGACCGAACACATGGCAATATCGAGGCCATCAACCGACGTTCCACTCATTAACCCGATAATACGACGGGATTTTTTTTCGTGTAATTCACAAAGTTGCTTAAGTGCCTGATTCATCAATAAATAATTTGAGTACTGCATTGGGCTTAGCCGGCAAAATCGTATTTTCACTGATGCAATACCAGCCTGTTATCATGGTTGTTTTGAAACAGAGAATCCGGTAAATGAAGCCATTGAAATTACCGCCGGTTTTCATGATGAAATGGCTTTGCGAATAATTCTATAGAACCTAAAACTACTCAACAGACCTATGAGTGATGAGTTAGATCCATCCGCACTGGATGATTTTAAAAACGATATGGAGCAATTGGTTGCCGACCTCCAGGAGGCTTTCGACTCCGGAGAAAGCCGCTATTATTATGATGAACAGCAAGAAGTATTATTTGTTGAACTGAGCGGTCTCAATGACCTCAGCGAAGAAGAAATTGAAACCACCGCCGAGCCGGTGCTCAATGCCTATGACCTCGATCTCGATGAAATTTATATTCTGCCCTTAAACTGACACCCGGCCATTATGAAGTTAATCTCCGGTTCCTACGATCTTGAGTGTGTGGTGTGTGGCGAAATCAATGACGAGCAACAAACCACCACCTACTGCACAGTTTGTGATGGCGTACTGACCATCCGCTATCATAACAAAAGTGCTGATATTCAATTGCCGCTTAAAAAAGCGCTTCCAGAACCTATCTCTACGGGATACACCTCGTTGCGCCGATTCCCGAAAATGTCAGAAAAGTACGGAGCGGATATCTGGGGAAAACTGGAGCTGGAGAATCCTACCGGCTGCTTTAAGGATCGCGGCAGCCACATTGAAGTTCAAAAAGCCATTGAAATGGAGGCAGATGCGATCTGTCTGGCTTCAACAGGAAATATGGCGGCGTCCGTGGCGGCCTATGCCCGCTATTACAACCTGCCTTGTTTTGTATTTGTGCCGGAACAGACCGCCGAAGCCAAACTCGCCCAGGCGACCATCCACGATGCGAATATCATTCGAGTTAAAGGCGATTTCAAAACCTGTATTGAGTTGTGCCGGAAATTTTCGGAATCCGGGAATTATTATCTGGCCGGCGATTACGTCTTTCGGGGGGAAGGTCAAAAAGTCTTCAGCTACGAATTACTTGAACAAGGCGGCTCCGACTTTGATCACATCATCGTTCCGGTGGGTTGCGGGACCAATTTTGCCGCAATATGGAAGGGATTTACCGAAGCACGTGACGGCGGTTTGATTGAAAAACTGCCGCACATGGTAGCCGTTCAGCCCGACGGCGCTTCACCGGTTGTGGAGAGAATTTTAAAAAAGGAAAAAATCATCAAAGATGCCGTGCACACAATGGCTAAAGCCGTAGCGGCATCCGATCCGCTGGATTTTTTCAAAGTATTATCCGGAATTGAGGAGTCCGAGGGCGAAGCACTGACAACCAGCGAAGAGGAAATCCTGGTTGCCATGCGCGAACTGGCTACGGATGAAGGCTATTTTGCAGAGCCCTCCGGAGCGCTACCCCTTGCTGTGGTTAAAAAGCATCCCGAGATATTTGAAGGGAAGAAAGTTTTGCTGGTCGTGACCGGAACCGGACTCAAAGATACCGGCGTCGTGGCCAAATACGCGTTGCCTTCACCGGTGCTGGATAACGACCTCCGCGAAGTGCAAAATTATATCGAATCGGGCTACATTGACCTGCAAAAACAAAGCTGGGGAGGTGCCAGAGATAATGTGCTCGCTAACTTTCAGATGCGCAGCGGTCAGCAAAAACAGCTTCAACGCTATTTGAATAACCTCACCCAAAAAGGCAAAACACTCTCCCGCGAGGAGATGGAGGCCCTTCAGGTACTTGTGGTCAATGAGCAAAGCGACTTTGAGTACCCCGCTGAATTGGTGGATTACGACATCACCATGCGCCGCAACGGACTCGTGGAAGCCGAACTCACCTTTAATATCGACGGCGAAGACGAAACCGCCGCCGGAAAAGGCGTCGGCCCGCTGGATGCCGTCCTTGCAACCTGTAAGCTTCTGACCAACCACTTGTATGCAGTCAATGTGGTCAACCACAACATTGAAGTACTCAGCCCTGCCACCAACTCGCTGATCATGGCATCCGTAACGCTGGAGTATGCCGGCAGGGAGTATATGGTGAAGTCGGCGTCATCCGACATCATTGAAGGGACGATCGACGCCTTCCTCAAAGGCCTGGCGATTATCAAAGCCAAATCTATTACCGACAGTGGTAATGGCGTGCCGCGCTCCTGAATCTACGCGGCACATCACATAATTTATTACTGCGCGTAAGCGAGCTGGTTTGCCTTACCATTTTTGCTGACCAGGGAAGCTGGCTCTTCAAACAACAACCGGAGCCGTTCACGCTGTTGGATTACGGTTTCTTCAAGTGATGAAAGGTTTTCATCCCCATACGCTTCTGATCGGGAAATTTCCAGGCAAACGTCCATTCCCTTTTCCAGGTTCTTTCGCATTTTTTTGAGCTTAGACGTCGCCTGCTCATCTCCTTCACTTTGCTGAAGCTGTTGCTCAACATAATCCACATACATGGTGATTTCTTTGGCAAACATGTGGGGACGCTCCTGTGGCACAAGTGAACTTCGCCGGCCATAGATGTGATCCACCATTTCATCCAGCGAATAGGTTCGATCAAACCAGGCGATATTGGGTCCGGGGCAGATAGCCTGCTTGCCGAACGTTGGTTTTACGATGCCAAGCTTTATCAGCGCTCCGTTACCGAGATGATCACATAAACAGCTCTTTTCCATCACCTGCTGTTTTTGAGCTTCCTTTTTGCCGGCCGGCATCTCAGTTTCTTCAATCTGATTGATTTTCAACAGTTGATACTGAATTGACGCCGTGCAAATCGGTTCCTCGGTAAATTCGGTGTTGGAAACCAAGTACCCTTTCGGGCATTGCGAACCCGGTTTTCCCTTTTCGATCCGCTCGTGTTTATAGGCATCAGAGCCGGAATTGCGCACATTGTTAAACGGAACACCAAGCGGTGAAACATTGCTAAGGTATAGATCATCCTCGCCAGCATCGGCAAGTAGATTCGTAGTCGGATCATCTACGCAGGTGGCTTCGGGCACCAGCAAAAACGGACTTCCCCATCCGGTGGCATCCATTTCATAGGCTTCCAGCATTCTGCGCATTTCTCCGTGTGTTCCAAGACCACCCTGCACGGTAATCGCCGGCTTTAACTGATCCTCTGATACTTCGGGATACTCCCACCCCTGTGCTTCATAAAACTGCTTCACCATGGGCAGAAAATTCTCTGCAAGCTGATCCCTCTTATCGCGAAACTCCTGCAGCAAAACAGGCAAAAGGTGTCCGTCAGAAGCAAAGGCATGTCCGCCGCAATTGAGTCCCGACTCGATACGAAACTCGGCAACTTCCAGTCCCTTTTTGGCAAGATATTTTCCCTGAATCAAAGCCGAGCGGAAATCGCTGACCTTCAGAATAATTCGCTTTTTGATGTTGCCGGTACTGTCGCGATAAAAATCTTTGAATTCAGCAATGTAATTGTACAACCGGGGGTTAAACCCGGCGGATAAAACCAGCGCTGAGGAAAGCGAGCTTTGCGCATAACCCCGTAGAGCGGCGCAGGCATCGCTGAATTCAGCACTCAAAGGCTTACCGTCGGTACCGGATTTTAAATTGTCCACTTTTGCCATGATGTTGACATCGATGGAGCCCGGCTTCATTCGGGCTGTCAGGTCTTCAATCAGTGATTTTCGGGCTTCGGCATCGCTGAGCGTTGAGATTTTCTGATACATTTTCTTCAGCGGATGCGCTTCCGGCAGCATGTTGAAATAGCGATCCTTTTCACTGCTCTCAAACAGCGGAGATTGCTTCAGTTGATCGAATTTTTGTTTGACGATCTGCTGCGCGGTCTCCAGATATGCGGTAATCCGCTCTGCACGCCCATCTTCCCGGGAGCGCGGAATATTTTGATAAGGTAGATCATACTGAGGTGCATAGTGTTTTCGGATTCGTTCTAAAAGTAAATCATCCACTACCGAAAGCACGGAGTCTATGCCTAAATGAGCTACACGGATGGGCGTATCAACCGAGTGTCCGGTTCCCATCACTGGAATATGAAAGTTGTGCTGATTTTGATACATTTGTTTTACATCGGATATAGGTTCGGAAAACCTCCCGATTTTTTTCGGGCGGTTAAAAATCAAGGGCATAATATAAAAGATATTATACTCTTATACCTAATAATCTTTTAATCTACTCAACTTATATTCCCAACTGAAATTTATTTTTACGGCACTACCCATTCATCAGAAAAATACACTGACCCATGTCATTAGAACCTTTCTTTAATCCCAAGGGAGTAGCAATCATCGGCGCTTCCCAAAATCCGCATAAACTTGGCTACGGAGTTGTCCGAAATCTCAAGAATTATCGCTATTCCGGAGGGATTTATCCCGTCAACCGGACCGCATCAGAAATCCTGGACATCCCTTGCTATGCCACACTTGCGGAGGTGCCCGATCCGGTTGATCTTGCCATCATTGTCGTGCCGGCAAATTATGTGCTTGTTACGCTCAAGCATTGTGGTGATCGTGGTATTAAAAATGCCGTGGTTGTCAGCGGGGGATTCAGCGAAACGGGTGAAGAAGGCAGCCGTCGCGAAGAGGAGATGCTGGAAACCGCGCGGGAATTGAATATTCGCATCATCGGTCCGAATTGCATCGGCACCATTGATACGCACAACCGGGTCAACACCACCTTTGTAACGGGTATGCCCGAACAGGGTGAAATCGGATTTTCATCACAGTCGGGAGCCATGGTGGCTGCGGTTATTGACTGGGCAAGAGGTGCAGGAGTCGGGTTTTCAAGAATTGTGAGCCTCGGCAATCAGGCGGACGTGAAAGAAACCGAGATGATTGAGTCCATCTCACAGGATCGCCACACCAAAGTCATCACCGCTTATATGGAAGGTGTATCGGACGGGCGCAGATTTATGGAAGTCGCTGAAAAAGCCGCACGAAGCAAACCGTTTGTCGTGCTGAAAGCCGGCCGGGGTGAAAGCGGAGCCAAGGCTGTCGTTTCACACACAGGAGCGCTGGCGGGCAGCTCGGATGCTTACCAGGCTGCATTCAAGCGGTGCGGCATTCATCAGGCTGAAACAACCGAAGAAATGTTTGACTGGGCGCGGGCCCTTGCCTGGCAGCCACTTCCGAAAGGCCGGCGTGTAGCGGTCTTGACCAATGCCGGCGGACCGGCCATCCTCGCTGTTGATGCCATGGAAAAAGCCGGACTCGAACTTTCATCTCTGACGGATCATACCAAAGCTTATCTGAAATCACGAATGCCGGCCGCCGCAAGCATTTCCAACCCGGTTGATGTGCTGGCAGGATCAGGACCGGCAACCTATGCGGTTGCGCTCGATGCCCTTCTTGCTGATGAAACCGTCGATGCCGTAGCGGTCATACAGGCACCCCAGGATTGGTTTTTGCCGGCGAGCCTTGCCGAAGTAGTGGCTGAAGTGGCAAGTGTGCACAACAAGCCCGTCATCACTTCGCTGATGGGCAAAGTCTCCATTGATGATGCCCTTACTATCCTGCACAAGCGGCATGTCCCGAACGTCGCCTTCCCGGAAAGAGTCGCCTCAGTTCTGAAAACGATGGTCGATCGCAAGGAATGGCTCGAACTTCAGGATACATCCGCGCCGGATGCTATTCCGGTTGATACCAAAAAGGCCACACAGTATGCCAAAGATGAAAACTGGGGAGCATTACTGCAGTTCTATGATATCAAGACCCCGGAAGAAACGTATTGCGAAAGCCGGGAACAGGCTGTGGCAGAAGCTCAAAATCTGGGGTATCCTGTGGTGATGAAGTTGGTTTCACCGGATATCACCCATAAAACCGATATTGGCGGTGTTCGGCTTAATTTGCAAAACGAAGAGGATGTAACTAATGCCTGGGAAGCCATTTCCTCGGCAGCATCACGCCATAACGGAACCATGAGCGGGGTGCTGGTTCAAAAAATGCTCATCGGCGGGCAGGAAGTGATTGTCGGAATTCATCAGGATCAACAATTTGGTCCCATGATTTTGTTTGGCTCAGGCGGTGTGGATGTTGAGCTGTTCAAAGACGTCAAATCCGACCTGTGCCCTTTGAATGAACAGCAAGCTGATGCGCTGATCGATGCGACCCACGCCGGAACCAAGCTCAAAGGATGGAGGAGTTTGCCAACCGCTGATCGTAATGCTGTCCGGGATGTGCTTTTGCAGATGAGTCGGATCGCCGTACATCACCCCGAAATTACGGAGCTGGAGATTAACCCGCTTTATGTGATGCCTGATGGCGGCGGGGCTTATGCGATTGATATTCGGGGGTCTTTTGATCAGAAGAAGAAAATATCAGAGACCTTTACTAATGTGGGCTCAAGTCAATTGTGAATTTTCAGACAGACAATTAAGCCAACTCCGGCAAGAAAAAAAGGCAGGCCCATCCGAAATGAGCCTGCCTTTTACTTTTTAAAATTGATCAATAAGATCAATCACCAAGCGCATCGCCGATTTTGTGAATCAGGTTATCGGTGTGGGCGTTGGTTTCAGCATTTGCACTTGGCCGGCCTTCCAACTGCTCTTTGACGGAGCGGAGGTTGTGCCGTGCAATGGATTGTGTATGGTAGTCATACGAATTTTCATCAAGAACACCTGCCAGATGTGTAACGTAATCTGTTTGCAGGTTTTGTCGGAAAATATTGACATCGGAATTCATATCGGCTTCAAAAATCCCGTTAGTCAGATCCTCCATCATGTCGGCCAGAGCGTACTCATTGCCGTAGTGACGAGAGTCGGTCAGACGCTTGGTAACCGTCGGATGCAACAAGTGAGCCAATACCCCACGCTGGATATTCAGAGCACGATCGTGAATTTTCGGATCTTCGGTTGATCCGCCCAACGTAAAGCCGCGACGATGCTGTTGAAGGTAGTTGTACAACCCTTCCGGGGTATCAAAAGCATCGGGAGCGAAAACATTGTCGTTCAGAGCCTGCATGGCGCGTTCCTGCTCATCACGCTCAACCGGTGTGTAAGGCTTTTTGTCGGTTTCCTGCTCCGGGAATGAGCGATCTACATAAACACCGCCGACATAACGGGAAATTACCGTTGCAGCCCGGCTCTGCTGATTCGACAGAACCAGATACATATTTCGAAGCTCCTGGTAGGATTGCCCTTCTTTGATATATCGGTCCATTAACTCATCTCTGGTGTCGCGGACCAGTTCGATTCGGTCAGTTGAATAGGTAATCGCATCGCTGGAAAGGTCCCAGGTCATCACTCGCGGGTCGATACCACCACCCGGAGCGCGCATATCATCGGCATCGTTACCGAAATCTTTACCCCACTCGTTGGACCTTGAAGCGATTTCCATCAAACGGGCTGCCTCGGCTTCTTCATCATCGTATCCTTCGGAGTAGCCGTATTCGATCGCCCAATTGTCGTAGATTCCGGGGCGGATATCAAAAAACTGGGTTTCCTGATCGGGATCCGGAGAAACGTTGACGACACTGTAATCCATTACCGAGCCGGTCAGACCGTACTCATTGGTAATCTCACGTTGATAAATATCCTCCGGCGGATGCAGGATACTGGCTTTCATATTGTGATTTAACCCGAGGGTATGCCCTACTTCGTGCAATGCAAGCATACGTAAGGCTTCGTCAAGAAGCCGCTCTTCCTCAGCTTCGCCAAGATCCATGGCCTGTATCATGGCCATTCCGCTCATCATATTTTGCTGCATATCACTACCGAAGCTGCATGTATGCTCATCGGCGTGAAGAGAATCTGTTTCTTTTTCTTCATGGAGCATGTCGAGACCGGCGGTGTCAAAAAGATTGGCTTCGTCCAAATGCCGTCGTACGAAAGTGTACTCGAGCATCACATTCGCTCCGATGATCTCACCGGTTCGCGGATTGGTGAAACTAGGTCCGTATCCGGCAAACGGTGGGTTCGGAGAGGAAGTAAACTGAACCACATTATAGCGAATATCACCGGCGTCCCAATCGGCATCATCCGGTTGAATTTTGACCTCAACGGCATTTTCGAAACCGGCCTGCTCAAAAGATTCGTTCCAGGCTAAGATGCCTTCCTTAATAGGCTCACGAAGTTCTTCCGGAGTGGTGTTTTCAATCCACCAGACAATCGGCTCTTTAGGTTCAGACATTTCTGCATCCGGATCTTCAGGTTCCAGATTCCATCGGTTGATCATATCCCGGTAAGGGGTAGCGCTTATTGCTGTCTGATCATCAACCATTTCGGTGAAATAGCCGATTCGCGGATCTTCAAACCGAGGCTGAAAATCATTTTCGGGCACTTCAATAAAGGAGTGCTGAACGCTGATGGTTACGTATCGCGGGTCGGTTATCGCACGGCTGCCACCACTTTGGGGCTGAGGATTGTTGTAAACATAGTCTACTACAATTTCAGTGTTTTTCGGGTAGCTCCTGATATCGCTGTACATGGTACGATCCGGATTGAGATTACCCAGATCGAATGACATGGGAGAGCCCCCTGGTGAAGGAGATGGTTTTATCTGCTGCAAGATTTCCTGCAGAAAAATACCGTCCGACTCGAGCACATATACGCCCTGTTCTTCATCATGGGTCTTTATTTCCTGAGACACCATCACAGCCGGACTGATATTGGCATCAGCAGCGCGGCTTAAAGCGTTATCTTCATCAAAATAGAATCCGGTATTCTGGACGACAAACTGAATCTTATCGTAATACTTTTCTACTTTGAAAATTTCATTAGAGCGAAACTGGCCTCTGAAATGGCCGGCAGGCAAAACACCATCCCTGGTATATCCGAAATAGATATACTCATTACCAATCTGGTCTTCAGATATGGCTAAATGCGTACTGCCATCAGTGGTATCCTGATAAATGGTAAACAAGCCTTCATGGGCGTCACTTTTGGCAATAATCTCGTCAAGCGAGGTATCATTTTGTTGTTGCATTTGAGCGGGAGCTTCCGGCTCAGCAACTTCTTCAGAAGTTCCACAAGCTGCCATAACGACTGATGAAGCGATCAGTAGCAGCCACAGATTCTTGATTTTCATACGTGAATTCTTGGAATTATAGGTTAGGTTGGACGTACAAATATTAAGTAAGTGATTAGAAAATACAAAGCCCCGGTTTGCGATTCGTTGGATTATTTGCCGGATCATAAAGTTTTTATCATAACAGAAGCTTTTCGGGGTTGTTACAAACTAAAACAACACCTCCTAAATAATTACATCACTTTAAGTTATACAAGCCATCAAGCCGATAATTTTTCTTGGAAGTTTGGGTTGATTTTATTTTCCAATAATTTCAATATTTGCAGTGTTTGAGAAGACGGCTTCGAAATATATTTTTTTCTAAGATACATATTACTGAATGGTAATTTACTCCACATTTTAGCGAATAAATATTTATTTTCCTCTATTGGTTCTCTGAATATATCGGTCTGTTCCGGATTATTTCAGCTCTTTGCATACCTGATACGGTCTGTTGTGATACCCGAAAACTGTGCGTAGTATTTTTAAATCCCTCCAGGCTTTCGGTTTGTATTCACAACCTGATCTGAATTTCCAGCTGTTTACACTGGTTGCATTGTGACTTCAAGTTTTGCCTATTGTTTAAAGCGGGGTTTAAGCTTTCTGCCAGAAACAGTGTAGCTTTCACAGCTTTATTGGAGATTCGTTCAGAAAAATTATGAAATACCAATAAGTCCGGAACTTCGGATGAACAGGCACTAACTCAACAGGTTGTAATACTACAGCTCTGTTGATGATATTGATGAGGCAGTTTTAATTTTTTAAGCATTCGGTCGGACCTGTGTTTGAACTACCGACTTTTGGTAATGCTTGCTTTGATATACAAGTTCTTTTTACCCGGCTAAATATGTGGAATAAAATAACATCAACTAAAAAATGGTAGGTAACGGTGTCGAAACGTAAAACGGACAACATGCAAAATATCAGTCGAATTGATCAACCATCAAAAAATACATTTGGTTGGTTTGTAAGGATTCGACGTGACGGGAATAAAGTAAGCAAATTCTTTAGCGACGGTAAACACGGAGGCCGGGATGCAGCTCTAAAAGAGGCTCAGGAGTTCAGAGACAGCAACCTGGATCAGTGGCAAAAATTTGCTAAAAATCACGATCGGGCGATGCATTTGGGTAAGGAAAGCAATATTGGCTACCCCGGCATTAGTTACTGCGTGAAATCAAAATCCCGAAATGGGGAAGAGTACCAGGAGCATGTCTTCCAGGTATCTTATTCACCTGAAAAAGGTGTTCACAAAAATAAATCCTTCTATATCCCCAAAGCCAATACGAAGCGGGATTTCAAGCGAAATTATAGTGAAAAGCTCGAAGAAGCCATTAAATTTCGCGACCAGCAAATGCTAAAAATTTACGGGGCCCGGTATGTCAACTTCAAAAAGAAGGCCGAGGACATGGAAGAGTAAGGGTACCGTCAGTTATTGCTACGGCATACCGTGACAAACCGGTACAGGTTTATATAACCCCTTGCCTTTTATACCAGTGCAAGTTTCAGGAACTTTAGCGCTTTGCTATACCTTACATATTATTGACGTTCCTTTTTTGCAATTTGTCATATTCAACCATCAAATAGGATAAACTATGCGCTGGTCACTTTTTGCCCTATTCGTAACCCTGCCGGGACTTATTATTATTAGCAGCTGTGAAACGAACGATAACGATTACCCCAACAGCGATTTACTCTTCTCTGTTGATCAACTAGTCAATTATTTGGATAATCCGGATGTCGTTGTCGTTGATATGCGGGAAGAAGGGTTTGAAGACGGCCACATTCCCGGAGCTGTTAATATTAAGGGCGTTGATGCACTGCACGACGACAACCACTCTATAGAAGGCTTCCTGTTGCCTTCTGAAAAATTTGCAGAAAAAGTAGGTGATAAAGGAATTAGCAACGATACAAAAGTAATCATTTACGATGAGGGGAACAGTCTTTATGCAGCAAGGCTGTTCTATGCTCTTGATGTTTATGGTCATGATAATAAGCACATCCTGAATGGCGGCTTAGCTGCATGGAAAGAGGCTAACTTAGACCTGTCTACAGAGCCTGATGATATCGCCAGTGCCGAGTTTCAAGTGGCGGATCGCTCCGATCAAACCATGTGCGATATTTCCTATATTCAGGAGCGAATGAACGATGATGACTTTGTGATTTTTGATGTTCGCAGCGAAGAAGAGTATACCGGTGAAGATCAGCGCACTGAATTCGCCGGACACATGCCCGGTGCCGTTCATCTGGAGTGGAGTAACGCTATTTATGAGGATGAAGATGTCCCCTATTTCAGATCAACGAAGGATATTGAAAAAATGTTAAGCGATAAAGGTATTACACCGGATAAAGAAGTGGTACCCCATTGCCATACCAATGTTCGTGGCTCACACGCCTTTTTTACCCTTCGACTGATGGGGTATGAAAGTGTACGGGCATACGAAGGCTCCTGGACTGAATACGGCGAAACTGAAGGTGTACCCGTTCAGTAATCACTGACTATTTTCTCTACTAACTGTCCCCTACCTATGTAGCACGCAATCCGAAATGCTATAAAGGACTCCCCTTTCGTTATTAAGGTATAGGCTGCAAGGGTTTTGGCGGTGAAAAAATATTCATAAAAATACCGCCTAAACACTTGCAAAATTCTATTTTTTTTGTGATGATGAAGTCAGGTTAGACAACAAAAAAACAACTAAATCCGCCGTTATGAATACTACCTGATACTGTTTTTCACCTAAACCACAACTCCAAAAAACAGGAGGTTGCCTATGGAAGACGCAATCTTTCTCGAGGCGGCTGAAACCGGCGATGCAGAAACAATAAATGCCCATCTGAAAAAAGGTGCCAATGTTAACACCATGGATGAACACAATCGCACCGCATTGCTAAAAGCCGCTAAGCACGGGCATACCGATATTGTCCGCACCCTGCTTGCCCACCATGCCGATATCAATATACGAGACAACCGGGGTACTTCACCTTTGTACTGGGCTGTGACTAACGGCCATGCCGATATTGTTGAGATGCTTCTCGATAATGGAGCTGATATACATGTTACCGATAATCGCGGATGGAGTGTACTCGATCAGGCCGAAGTGAGTCATGACATCGCTATAACGCACATGCTCAAGCAAAGACCGACTGCCGGAGCAGTATAAGTTTTCTGAAATATTATTTATCACACCATTACAAGCTCCTCCCAAAAAAAGAGGAGCTTTTTTATTTCCGGGCTGCCACAGAAATGTTTTTGAATCCGAACTTATGCAAAACCGGTCGCTACCCGGCTCATGAATTTAATTGATCCAACTCTTTTTGAAGCTCTTCTTCGACTTGTTGTAAATGCGCACTTTTTTCTTCCCATGATTCGAATAACTGCTCAATCTTTTTCTTGATATCCGAATGTTGTTGGACCAACTCGCCGGCCTGATCGTTTTCGGAGTAAAAAGAGGCATCCGCAAGTTTGGTTTCGATTTCTTGCTTGTTCTCCTCAAGCTTTTCAAGATCTTTTTCGATGGTTTGTATTTCTTTCTTCAGCTTACCGGATTTCTTATTAACCTGATTGCGTATTTCTGCCTCTTGCCGCTTTTGCTCTTTCGTTTTTCTCGAACTCTTTGGCGAAGTAGCTTCTTTCTGTTGCTTTCCTGACCCGCTTCCTTCCTTTTTTTCGGCTTCCTGCTGTCCGTTTTCGCTACGCTGTTTCATCTTCCACTCATAATAGTCGAAGCCACCGTCAAAACGGGTAACTCCGCCACCTTCAGCTCGCCAGATGGAGTCGGCAAAACCTGAGAGAAAATGTCGATCGTGACTTACAGCGAGCACCGTCCCTTCGTACCGCTTGATGGCTTCGAGCAGTAGATCTTTCGAGCGCATGTCAAGGTGGTTGGTAGGCTCATCGAGAATCAGAAAGTTGGCGGGTTGCAACAGGGATTTAGCAAGCGCAAGCCGGCTGCGTTCACCCCCGCTCAACACGGATACCGGTTTAAAGACATCTTCGCCTGTGAATAAAAAACATCCCAGCAGGGTGCGTACTTTTGAGCGCATTTCGGAGTCGGGCGCCGCTTCTTCCATAATTTCGAGCACCGTTTGTTTGCTGTTCAGCAAATCAGCAAGATGCTGAGCAAAAAACGTGCGGATTAAATTGTGCCCTTCTACAAGCTTACCGTCAAAGGGCTCCTGACCGTACAGAATGCGGGCAAGAGTTGATTTACCGGCACCATTCGGGCCAATCAACGCAATTTTCTGCCCTCTCTCGATTTCAAGAGAATCTGCTTTTGTAAATACCGGCACCTCACCATGCTCTTTTGTAGCGGGATAGGTTTTCTTCAGGTTTTCTATGCGTGTAACCACATCCCCGGCTCTGGGTGGCTTTGGGAATTCAATCCGCATATCCGCCGTGCGTTCCTCCGGGTACTCAATTTTTTCCATCTTTTCCAAAGCCTTAATACGACTTTGAACCTGTTTCGCCTTAGAAGCCTTGTACCGGAAGCGCTCGATAAAACGCTCGGTTTGCGCAATCTCCTGTTGCTGAGCTTCCCACTCCTTTTTTTGCTGTTCCACTACCAGTTCCCGGTAAGCCAGGTAATCATCATAATTGCCGGGTCGATCATAAATGGTTTGATTGCGAATCTCGGCGATGCGATTGCACATTCTGTTCAGAAAAACCCGGTCGTGACTGACCAAAATTACCGCGCCTTGATAATGCTGCAGATACTGTTCCAGCCAGGCAATGGAGTCGATATCGAGGTGGTTGGTGGGCTCGTCAAGTAGCAGGACATCGGGTTTTTGGAGTAGGAGTCTTGCAAGAAGGGCGCGCATTCGCCATCCTCCGCTGAACACCTCCAGTTTTCTATCGAGATCCTCGGTCGTGAAACCAAGCCCTTCAAGCGTAGCTTCGGCTTCGGACACCCTTCCGCCGCCACCGATGACATCCAGACGGTTTTGGATGCGCTCCATTTCATCAATCAATTTTTGATATTGGGAGCTCTCATAATCTTCGATTTCCGCCAGTTTCATCCCGATCTGCCCAAGTCTTTCCTCGAGCTCATTGGCTTCTTCGAAAGCGGAAACCGCCAATTCCCGTACCGTTTGATCGATTCGGGTTTCCAATACTTCCTGCTCAAGCACCCCTACCGACACCTCTGAAGCCTTTTCCACCTGACCCTCATCAGCCTCCATCTGACCGCCGATAATTCTGAGCAATGTGGTCTTACCGGCGCCGTTCGGCCCTACAAGTCCGATGCGATCGCCTTTTTCGACCTTCAGATTAATATTTTTAAAAAGGAAGTGATTGGATAAAAATAATGTTATATTAGTGAGGTTAAGCATTAGCGTTATTACAAATTCTAAAAAGTGAAACCGAACACCAAAACGTTATATGATCGGAATTAAAGTAAAAGATAACGAAAGCGTTGACCGGGCTATTAACCGGTTCAAAAAAATGATTACGCGCTCACGCCGTCTGGTCGAATATAAAGAGCGGCAGCAATACATTAAACCGTCTGAACAAAGACGCGAAGATTTCAAGAAAAGTGTTCGTGACGAGCGCCGACGTCGCAGAGACGATTACTAAACCGCCTTTCGTCCGTTTATTCCAATCCGGTCAATTGCAGCGCTTGCTGCAATGAGCTTATTTCTTCAGACTGTCCGGATTTTTTTGATTTTTGTTGCGTGCCGGCCGGGATCAGTATCTGTTCAAATCCCATTTTGACAGCCTCTTCCACCCTTTTTTCAAGTGCTGAAACCGGCCGCACTTCTCCCCCCAATCCCACTTCGCCAACTATTACCGTTTGAGCCGAAACCGGCCGGTTAGACAAACTGGATACCAATGCGCAGCACATTCCCAAATCGGCTGCTGTTTCGTTGAGTTTTAAGCCCCCCGCGATATTTACAAAAACATCCATTCCGGCAAATGACCAGCCGGTTCGTTTTTCCAATACGGCCAACAGCAGCGCAAGTCTACGTTGATCCACCCCGCTTGCCGTGCGCTGCGGGGTTCCGTAATGAGCTGTGGTAACCAAAGCCTGTACTTCAATCATCAGCGGACGGGTACCTTCCATGGTGCAGATGATAGAACTTCCGCTTACATTGGGATTGGAAAAATTCAGAAACAGACCCGATGGCTGGCGGACTTCATGCAACCCATCGGACTTCATCTCAAATACGCCGATTTCATTGGCCGGTCCGAAACGGTTCTTCACGGCGCGAAGAATGCGGTAATTGAGGTTCAAATCTCCTTCAAAGTTGATGGTTGTGTCCACCATGTGCTCTAACACCCGGGGGCCGGCCAGATCTCCTTGTTTGGTGACATGACCGATCGCCAGAATCGTAATGCCGTTTTGCTTAGCCAACTGCATCAGCAATGATGCACATTCCCGAATCTGGTTGACCGTCCCCGGCATACTTTGAATTTCGGGGCGGTAAACGGTTTGTATGGAATCAATCACCAACAAATCCGGCTTTTCTTTGGTTGCCTGATCGGCGATTTGATTGACGTCGGTTTCCGTAAAAAGCAGCAGTTCTGAATTATCAAAACCCATGCGAGTTGAACGCTGGCGAATTTGTTCGGCGGATTCCTCACCGGAACAGTACAGCATTTTTAAATCGGGACGCGACATAGCAATCTGCAAGGCTATAGTACTCTTACCGATACCGGGGTCACCACCCAGCAGAACAAACGATCCGGGCATAAACCCGCCACCCAGTACCCGGTTTAATTCACTGATGCCGCTATCCTGGCGGTCTTTCTCCTGAAAAGCCACATCTTTGAGCGGAGTCGGTCCGGAAGGCTTTTCGGCCTGCTCCAACCGGGATTTATGTGCCGGACGATCTTGCTGAACCTTTTCTTCCTTAAATGTATTCCATTCACCACATGACGGGCAGTTGCCCATCCAATTTGCGGTTTGATAACCGCATTGAGCACAGTTGTAACGAACCTTTTTTTTCGATTTGGCCATGTCTGATGAAATCATTTAAGAGTTTAGAGTCGGGTTGAATCTACCTTATTCTCCATCGCTTTGCAAAAGGGTTGGTATCAAAAACATTAACTGTTGCTATTCGCATAAAAACCGTTCTTCCCGTATTTTATTCCGATGAAACCAGACACAAACACACAAATCAACCTCGATGCCGGATGGGGATTGTCAGAGTCACTCTTCAGTAAATTTGTTGAGCAACTATCTGATGCATCTCCCGAAAATATCGTGGAATTTGGGAGCGGCGGGTCTACTGCCCGGATGCTTAAGAGCTTTCCCGATGTAAAAATCACCAGTTTTGAACACGATAAGCAATGGATCGGATATGCCCGGCAACAGCTTGAACTGGAATATGAAAGTCGGGTTCAATTGCATTATGCTCCTTTGCAATGGCATAAATTTCTGGGAGCATCTTATTTGAGTTATTCCGTTTCTTCGGATCAACTTCCGGCATCAGCGGATGTAGCACTTATCGACGGGCCGCCGTATTCTACGCTTCGCGGCAGAGAGGCTTGTTTGTATATCATCCACTCGAAGCTGGTGGTTGGTGGTCGCGTTTTTCTGGATGATGCCCAAAGGCCCTGGGAAACTCAGATCATCCAAAACTGGAAGAAGACAGCGGGTCACTGCTATACTTTTGAAATGCTGCATGGTGAGCGCAAAAACATGATGATGCTGACCAAAACCGAAGATACCTCTCTGAGATCAGATAACACTGTACAAAGGGATCTCCGGGCCTGCCGGAAAGAAATCAGAAAAAATCGCATCAGAGAATACCTCGGGAGCTGGAAAAAGTGGATTTACCAGAAAATCTGACGTATTCCGGAGTCAGTTTTAATCGGTTATGTATGGTTTACGAATTCACGGGTTTGAGGGAAACCGCATATTTGGAATACCTTTGATTTACCCAAAGGGATAGCACAATTATAGCCCCGCCGATGGCTAACCTCATAAGATCTGCATCCCGATTCCAAATCACCAAATTAACGAGCAAGCCTGTAGGGATGAGTGCATTGTTCATGACCGCGAGCGTGCCGGCATCGACCAGGGTCGCACCGCGATTCCAAAGGAATAGGCCGACTGCTGATGCTGCAACTCCAAGCCAGAGAATCACACCCCATTGCAATGTCGTTTCCGGCATCATGGACATATCGCCAAATATCAGGAAACTGGGTCCGGCAATGAGTACGGCGCCGATATAAAAGTATCCAAAAAATTGATGTAGCGGAACGTCGGTAGGATACCGCTGGATAAGGTGTTTGTAGCCCACCTGACCGGCGGCAAAGGAAACATTGGAAATTTGCAGCAAGAAAAAGCCCAGAAAATAGTCGCCGGTGATGCCGTCATAGCGAATTACGGCGGCACCAATGACGGCAAGTGCGGCAGCAATCAGTGCTACCGGGGAGAAGCGACGATGCAGCAAATCATCAATCAGTGCCACATAGATGGGCGTGGTTATGGTAAAAAGCATCACCTCAGGAGCGGTGAGGTATCCGAAAGAGCGATACAAACACAGGTATGTCACACCGAACTGTAATGCTCCAATGATGATCACACCAATCTTGAGTTCAGATTGAACTCCACGCCAGCGAGTTAGCGCCAGAAATGCCAGCCCGCCCAGGACTACTCTGGATAGTACCGCGAAATCACTGTCGACTGTGCCGGATAAATATTCATCAATGAGACTGAAAGAAAAAGCCCACAGGAATGTGACGAAAACCAGATACCGCATTTAAGCTATTATCGAGGAGAATTAGTTGGTGTCTGTAAGGAAACTCATGATGCCACTTAGAAACAACAGGTAATTAAGGTAAATCAGTAGATTAAGAAAAATTGGGTAGTTGGCTGCCAATGAATGTTAGGGACGCAATGCATTGCGTCCCTGCGAATCAACCCAATTACCTGAATTACCGAATATACTGAACCGACCGGATCAGGTCTTGATATATTCTTAAGACCCTACCTGTTTTCTTCCAGACACTCGTAAGCTTGGAAAGCTAAGACGGTGGTCGTTCAAGTGCAATGTAAGATGTGCGTATCAATCTTTTCGGAATGGGCAACATCATTCCGGGTACTTTGCTATCTTCACGCCGTCAATTTTTCATAAATCGCGAATCACTCTGAATCAAACCGAATCAAATACTTCAACTCTGACCGGGTGGCTACTGGTCATCGGTGGCGCAGCTCTATGGGGCACGGTGGGCTTATATGTTCAAAACCTTTC